>CBIHQL010000882.1:0-1508 GCA_966211855.1 uncultured bacterium | reverse complement strand
GGCGGGGACGGGAAACCGTCTAGCTAAGAGTCGATGAAGCAAGAATCTCCGCCTATACCCGAAGGGTTAGGGGGAGAGCGTCAATATCAACTCAACCAATGTGAGAGGGAAGTTACGAGAAAATTTTTAATTGTGAATTTAAGCAACAAGGTTCAGCAGGTCAATATAGATATCATTACCTGTCTAGTTCGGTAATCTCTACTGCACGTAGGAGGATACGGGCAGAAATTTGGATAGAGATTCAGAAATAGAAACCAACCTGTTAAGCCTGATTTTCTGAGCTGCGGTTACGGAATTGCCAAGCTAGCTCTAAAAGGTGGAACCAGCGCTTTTGGACTTGCTTTAGAGTGCATTTCAGGGTTTGTGCGATCGCTTGGTCACTGGCTTGCTCACGCTTGAGTTGCAACAATTGCTGTTGTTCTGCCGATAGTTGCTCCTGAAAGACTTCCCATTGCTGCGCCGACAAGCCAAGGTTTTGATCTAAATCGGCACCGAGCCATTGATGGACAAGCTTCCAATTGTGAGAGCGAGAGAACTTCTCTAGATGGTACTTAAAGCGCTGTTGCAGATAGTCGCGTTGCCGAGCCGTCAAACCCAAGATTTCATCAATTTCGGGCACTGAGAGGTCTTGCAGCTTCAGCATTAAATAGTCAACGCAATCGGTTTGGCCTTGTGATTCTAAATAGCTGATCAACTCGGCAACCACGCGATCGCGCAATACAGCATCTGAGGGGTCTACCGCATCGGCAACCATTTTTTCGCGCAACTGTTGCATGGCTGCGGAACGACTGTAAGCTTCACTCTCTTCATTTTTGGCAGACTCAACCGCCATCTCGATATCAACGGCAGTTTCGGGAGGTTGCCGCTTGGAGAAGCCCTGCGCCCGTAAGACAATTAACTGCTGATTGCGCCGCCCCGGTAACGAAATCCGTCGCTTGGCATATTGCTCGGTAAATGCCATGTACTCGGCTAATTCGAGTTGAGTGCGGGGGGTATAGTTTTCGGGCAGATCGTTTTCGCGTCGGAATGCTTTGAGTGACTCGATGTAAAACTGTTGCAAAAAGTCTTCGATCAAGTTGTAGCGAGCTTGGAAACCGAGTTGGGCGCGGCTAGGAGCAACGTGTCGATAGACCATAGCGCTGAGGGTGCCGTGGAGTTCTACCCGGCCTTGGCGTGAACCGAGGCGATAGTAGGCTAAGCACTTTTGCAGCCGATGTTGAGCCAAAGCTACTTGCCAAGAATGTACGCGACCTGACATTTGAATGCGATCGCTCTTTTGGCAAATGCGCTCAGCTTCCACCACAATGCGATTGACTACAGCTTGCACCGTCAGAGCCGCAGAATTGATTTCATTACGCAGTTCTTTGAGCAGCAAGTGAGTCAGGCTTTGAGTATCCATGCCGCCTGAACCGCCGTTTTCAGAGGGAGCAGGATTGAATTCAATATCCAGTCTGGTGGTAAAAGCCTGATGATCTAAAGCAACGTAATTTTGAGCAGGGCTAAAGGTG
>CBIHQL010000881.1:0-1516 GCA_966211855.1 uncultured bacterium | reverse complement strand
CAATCACCTGTTGTCTGGCTTCAGCGGGTAGCTCATGAAATAAGAAGACAGAGGTTACCGCATGAAAATAGTTGTCGCGATAAGGCAAATCTTCGGCATTTGCTTGCACCAGTTGCGGCAGTTCTCCTGGCAGTTGCGACAGCATCTGATTAGCCTTGCGTAAATAAGCCGGAGACAGATCTACTCCAAACAATCCAGCTTCAGGCAAAGCGCGACGCAGCAACTTCAAAGTGCGACCTGTGCCACAGGCCACATCTAAAACTCGTAAATTCCAAGGCTCAACCGTGTCAAATACTTGCAGACTTTGCTTCAGGGGCGCTACGATTCGCCGCCGCATCGCATCTGCTGTTCCCCCAAACAAGATATCAACCTGGAAATCGTAGAGATTGGCTGACCCATCACTCAAATAGCCGTTGGTTTGGTGATGAAAGTTTTGTACGTAATAGTTGGGGTAAGGCCGCGTGTCAATCTCAGAAGAAAACTCTTGGTAGCGTTTTTGCTGCGATCGCTCCCAGATTTGCGGTAGCTCTAACCAGAAATTGGGATAACAGCGCACAAACGATTCCCAATCATTCTCAAATAAAAGATCGACTGGATAGACTCCTTGCTCAGCATCTTGCCAGTCCACTTCGATTAAGGCATCCAACCGTTTCCGAACCTTTACCAACAGTTCTGGAGGCAGCGGCGTTCTTGAGGCTTGGTAGGTGGGATACGCCAGTCGAAACAACTGTTGGCTAGCAATTTTATGAGCGAAACTAAAGTAACTTTTACCTTGTTGCCAGGTTTGGTAGGCGAACTTAGTCAGAGCGTCAGCCATCGGAATTCTAAAAAGCTTAAAAATAGATCATCTACTGTAAACAAGTGTAACGAAGAATTTGGCTGCTGCTCCTCCATCGTTTGAGAGAAGCAACAGCCACAAAAAAGCCACCTCAAGTAAGGTGGCGATTGAACTAACCTAAATTAGTGCAGAAAGGTCTGATGCTCAGATTAAACGTCGTAGTAGAGTGCAAACTCGTAAGGATGGGGCCGTAACCGCATGGGGTTGACTTCATTGTCGAGCTTGTACTCAATCCAGGTGTTGATGAAGTCTTCGGTAAACACGCCGCCCACGGTCAAGAATTCGTGGTCTTCTTCTAGAGCCTTCAAAGCATCGAGCAGAGAGCCAGGAGTCGAAGGAATCTTCGCCAACTCGTCGGGGCTGAGATCGTAGATATCCACATCTAAGGGATCACCTGGATCGATTTCATTCTTGATCCCGTCAATACCCGCACAGAGCATTGCTGCAAACGCCAAGTAGGGGTTAGCAGTAGCATCAGGGCAACGGAACTCTAAGCGCTTCGCTTTGGGGTTGCTGCCAGTTAGCGGAATCCGGATGGAAGCAGAGCGGTTACCTTGAGAGTAAGCCAAGTTTACGGGTGCTTCAAACCCAGTCACCAAGCGCTTGTAAGAGTTGGTGGTGGGGTTGGTGAGTGCTAGCAGAGCGGGAGCGTGCTTGAGGATGCCGCCGATGTAGTGG
>CBIHQL010000880.1:0-1516 GCA_966211855.1 uncultured bacterium | reverse complement strand
CTGTTCGATGGGAATGCTAATAGTCTCTGGGGGGTCTACCAAATCGATCTCAACCGTTGAGATGGCTTGGGAACCGTGACGTAACCACCGCAAAGCTGCGATCGCCGCTGCACAAGCAAAGACGGGCAGTGTGTAACCAGAACGAGGAGTCGTCAAACGGGTAAAACCTTAAGCAAACGCTAAAAATAGAAACTTGTGACATAAATCACAGAAACTTTGTGCTTGATCACAGTTTCTTTACAAGAATTTTAGAGTCAGATTGAAATAGGCAGATAGTCGCCCGTAAAAACTTGCATCTACCTATCCTAACCCTGCTGCTCTTTCAGATGCTTCCTGGAGCTTCCCATGAACACGTCCATGGATTCAATCGATTATCGACCTCCCCTGGTTGAGGAGGCTGCTGTTGTAGCGACCGATCCTCGGATCATTATTTTGCAGCCCGAAGGTTGCCTAGACGCAGCCCGCAGCGCCACATTTTTGCTAGAGGTAGAACAGGCATTAGAGCAACGGGCCGGAGCAGTCATTATCGATTTGCTGCGAGTAGAAGCAGTGCAAAAGGAAGGAATTCAGGCGCTACTAACGGTGATGCAGTGGGCGGCTCAGCAAAACCAAGCATTGTCAATTTGTGCGATGAGCATGGCTACCCGTACCGCTTTAGCTTCAGAGTGGGATGGTTATTGGCTGGCTCACATGGGCCAACGGGTGGATTGCTATCAGCAAGAATTTGAGAAATTTCTCCAAAGCAGCAGTTGGGCACGGCAGCAAGCAGACACGACTCCAGCGATCGCGCCTAACTCTAAATTCATCAACTATGCGACTGCCGAAACCGAGTTTCACACCCAGCAAACAGCCTGAACTTTCACTGCCTAAATTTTTGAGGGCTTGATAGGAATCTGGTCAACAATCCCCGTAATTTTGCCGAGGATGAAGTTGGGCCGACTTGCAATAGTTTGAGCAAGATCTCTTTCGCCTGGATGGTGTTGCAGATTAATTCTCCAGGATATAAAGGGTAAAAAAAATCTAATCGCTAGCACTCAGAATGGCAGCGACCCTGGATCTAGAACCTCAGTTCGCTCTGGCTTTCAAGTTCAAACTTTCTGCATTTCAGGATGCTGAGACAAGCAGTGGATTTAACAACCCTTGAACCGACATCATCTTCCAGTCCAGGTGAATTAGAACTCGCGCAGATCAGCGATGTGCCCGTATTGGGTACGGCGATCGCCAAGCCTTCTAAAACTGACATTCGGGCTAGTTTACGGTCTTCTACGTTAGATGGCGTTTTTGCCACAATTTTTTCTAACATTGCTGGGGGTGTGCTGCTCAGCAATTTTTTAGTAGATCTAAAAGCAAGCCCGGTGGAGCTAGGGATGTTAGCGTCAATTCCGATGCTGGCAAATCTGTTGCAACCGCTCGGAGCCTATTTTGCCGATCGCACTACCAGTCGCCACCAATATAGTTTGTGGATCTATGCCCCGGCTCGCTTACTTTGGTTGATCCTGGTTTTGGGGATTGCCTT
>CBIHQL010000879.1:0-1520 GCA_966211855.1 uncultured bacterium | reverse complement strand
GTAAAGTTGAGCATCAATTCAAGTAGTGGGCAATTTCCACTACTTTGAAACCTTTCTTTGTAAAACCTTTCACGGTAAAGCTTTTTGGGCAGTGATAGCCCTATGAGATCGATTTCAAAACTTAAGCCAACCTTGCTAGTAAACTGCTAAGCATAAAGGTAAAAGCATGAAAGCTAATATGGGCTAACATTGCAGCTTCTAGTGAATATTGCCAAAAGAGCCAACCAAAAGCAATGCCAGCAATCCCATTCAGTAACAACGCCCGAATAATCACAACTGGAGTGAGGGGAACGATCGCGGCAGTTGCTGGCAGGTGTCGCAGTCCAAATACCAACGCAGCTAGAGCGATCGCGCCCTGGTAAATCCCTGCACTTGGCAACGTAACGCCTTGTTTTAGCCCTTTCCACGCGATCCAAACAAGTAGCGACATTAAACCCCAGCGCATCAAAATTTCCTCAGTGATGCCGCCATAAAGCATTGCTGTAAGTGAACTCAGCCAATCCGGTTCTGTGTTATTGGCTGCCCGTAGTGCTTCAGGTAGGGCAGGTTGCATCAACCGATCGAGCAAAAAGAGAATGATCATCGTCGCTGCACCTACACCCAAGCTCCATTTCAGCTCAATGACAGAATATGAAATCTTAGGGGTATGAAGTACCCAGTAATCAATCAAATGTGAGCGTAATCCAACGCGATAGGCACAGCCAATTCCGATCAGAATGCTGATTGCCAGTAGAATTGAATACTGTAGTCCTTGCAGAAGCATTAGAATCCACAGTGGAGGCACTTTTTCCAGTGCTTCTGAAGACAGTTTTGCCAACTGTTGCTTGATTAAAGGAATAGACGTGATTGTGAACATCACAATTCCCACACTGCCCAATACAAATAAAATCCCAAATTGTTTCAGAATTGCCATTGGTTTAACCTCCAGATGATCCGTCCTAGGCGAAAGACCTCAGCAGTGGCAAGACCAGCCACTATGGCTGCGGGAAAGATGATGTTGATGCCCTTCATCTGCTCCATTCATCCCATGCTGCCCTTGCCACCTTTGCGATGACCTCCTCTCGGATTACATCAGTTGCTGGAGAATCTGAAACAAACACTGCGATCGCCAAATGTTGCCCACTTGGAAGTGTGACGAGTCCCACATCATTGGTTGCCGCCGTGACTCCATTCACAGTAGACGAAGTACCCGTTTTGTGTGCCACAACCGTTCCCTCTGGTAACAGTCCTTTGATACGCTTTAGACCTGTCTGAGTCTCTGTCATCCATTGCAACAGTAGCGCTTGACTAGATTTTGACAGTCCTCGTCCTTCATACAATGTGCCTAATAAAACTACTACTGCATCGGGTGTTGCAGAGTTGCGATACTGCACGGTTGGATCTTGCGCTAACTCCTTCTCTGTATTCGCTACAACGATGTCGTTTATGCCAAGGCTGCTTAAATATTCCGTAACCCGTTGCGGTTCACCGATGAGCCGCAGCAGTACATCACAGGCGGTGTTATCACTTTTAGAAACCAT
>CBIHQL010000878.1:0-1527 GCA_966211855.1 uncultured bacterium | reverse complement strand
CAAGATTGGATAGATTGATTTTGGAGCAAGGAAAATTTGGTCAAGCCTTGGAAAAAAAAGTTAGAGATCTTGAAAATCAAATTGCTAAGCCGGAAATTCCCTTGTTGGAAGCCTTGAATACTTTTGATGCCCAGAGGCTTTCTGTAAGGCTGAAGAACTCTAACCTGAGTGGAAAGGTAATTGAAAAAATCGTGAGTGAACGTGAAAAAAAAGGAAAGTTTTTATCGTTTAGTGATGTGACCAAACGTGTAAAGGGTTTTGGAGCAGTATCGATGTTGAGAGTTGTTGATAACTGCTTGTGATTTTTAAACATCGATATAGTGTCTAGTGTTAAAGCTGCTAAAGTCGTTCTCGGTGGTCGCCCTGGCTCCCTCATCAAAGCTTTAACCTACTGAGGTAGGAAAACTAGAACTTCTCACATTGATAGATCGCCGATTCGGTAGAGTGTAGGAGTAATTCAGCTCTCTGGCGTTTATTCAGATTCATCCAGCAGTTATGAAAATTTTGATGCTCTCTGCGCCCTTCCCCTATCCGCCCACACGGGGAGGCACTCAGGTCAGAACCTTTAACCTGCTGAAATATCTGAGCCAGCATCACGAAATCACCCTAGTGACCCAGCGATCGCGAGAGAATAGCGATGCCCAGGTCGAAGAACTGCGACAGCACGTGGCTGAGTTAGTTGTATTCCCGCGCCCCACAGAGACTCACTCATCGTCAACTATTGGCAAACTACAGCGCTTAGGTCAATTTGTAGTTCAAGGCACTCCCCCTGCCGTGCTGTCGAGTTACTCACCCGATATGCACGCTTGGATTGATCAGCACGTGCAAGCAGGCAAGTGTGACGTGATCACCTGCGAACACAGCGTCAACGAAATTTATGTGCGACCAGACTATCGACAAAAAGCCCGCACAGTCGTGGATGTACATAGCTCAGTGTATGGCACCTGCCTCAACCAATTGCAAACCAACACTGCCGAAAAACCATTGCGCGATCGCCTCAACTTACCGCTGCTGAAGCGTTATGAAAATCGCTATTGTGCCAAATTCGATCGCATTGTCGTCACCACTGAAGAAGATCGACAACAGCTATACGCCTTCAACCCAAAAGCAAAATTTCAAATCATTCCCAATGGCGTTGATTTAGCTACCTTTCCCTATCGCACGAGCGACCTTGGTGGTCACCATCTGATCTTTGTCGGCGCAATGGATATTCTTGCCAACATTGACGCTGCTCGGTTCTTGAGCTTAGAGATTCTCCCTGCCTTGCAAGAGCGCTACCCTGATGCCACCTTATCCCTTGCCGGGAGCCGTCCCGTGCCCGAAGTGCAAGCCCTAAGCGATCGCCCCGGCGTTATTGTCACCGGACAAGTTCCCTCAATGGTTGATTACTTGCACCGAGCCACCGTCTGCGTCATCCCCATGCGCACCGGGTTCGGCATCAAAAACAAAACCCTCGAAGCCATGGCTGCCGGAGTGCCCGTCGTTGGTAGCGATCGTGGCTTAGAAGGTCTAGCCGTCGATGGCCCC
>CBIHQL010000877.1:0-1528 GCA_966211855.1 uncultured bacterium | reverse complement strand
GGCCCTGTGGTTTCCTATAGCTTTTCTTGGACTAAACACCCAGGGCAGTTTCTGCTAAGTGGCGCGGCAGGAGCAGGTTTCTTCGTCGGGCTAGCACTGCTGCGGCTGTATCTAGGGTGGAAATACATTCGCGATCGCCTCAGCAATGAAACCGTCTTTTATGAAGAGTCGGGTTGGTATGACGGGCAGTATTGGTCAAAGCCCCCCGAAGTGCTGACTCGCGATCGCTTGATCGTAACTTACGACATTCACCCGATTTTGCAACGCCTACAGCGCACCTTTGGCTACTTGGGTCTGTGCTTCTTGATCGGAAGTTGTCTTTGGTGGCTATTGTAACTGCACAAAAATTAATCAAATCTCTCGCAAGTGTACCGAGCTGTGCGCTAGGCTTGCCTTGAGCTAGGAGTATGGCACAATCTAACGCTTGCCCGCAGGATTTCTCGGAGGTTTTTGATGACTAGGGGAAAACGTACACAGGCCGCAGAACTCGAAGTGAAATTACTGCGCGAAGGTCTCGTTGAGTCGAGACACTATGTTCAAGCCGTTGCCTGTGACGATCGCGGACGGGTTTTATCGGTTGCTGGCAATGCTGAAACTGCAACCTTTATCCGCTCGGCTCTCAAACCATTTCAAGCGTTATCGGTCACCACAACTGGCACTTTAGAGCGCTATAACCTGACCGATCGCGACTTAGCGATTATCTGTAGCTCTCACAAAGCCAGCATCGAGCAAGTTCGCCAAGCATTCAATATTCTGTGGCGTTGTGATGTTGACCCATCAGCACTTCAATGCCCAGTTCCTGAAGGCAAACATAGCCCCTTAGAGTACAACTGCTCTGGGAAGCACGCTGGGATGCTGGCTGTTTGTCAACAATGCAATTGGCCTTTGAGCGATTACTTGCAGCGCAATCATCCCGTACAGCGGTTAATTTTATCGAAGGTGGCAGACCTGCTGCGGATGCCTGCCGAAGAATTTATTGGCGCTCGTGATGACTGTGGTGCCCCGACCTATTTTATGCAGTTGGGTCAAATTGCGACTTTATATGCCCAGTTAGCCTCTGGTAGTAGCCTCGATATGGAGCGGATTGTGCGGGCAATGACCCATCATCCTAACCTAGTAGCAGGAGAAGGCGAATTTGACAGCGAACTAATGCGCATGACCCAAGGCGAACTCGTCAGCAAGTCTGGAGCAGAAGGTGTGCAATGTATTGGTCGAGTGGGTGAAGGCTTAGGCTTAGTCATCAAAGTTGTTGACGGCGCAAAACGAGCTAAATACGCCGCCGCAATTCACATCCTCAAACAACTCGGTTGGATTACTCCCTCCATTGCTGAGTCGCTGACCGAGTCGTTCTTAATGTTGAGTCCTTTTAAGCGGCTCGATGTGATGGGTGAACTATCGTTTATTTAACAAAATGGGATGGCTGAGAAGTTGGGAAAGAGGGATTTTTTCTAAACCCTTGCCATCTCCAAAAATTCTCGTTATATTAGGAAAGCCGACGCGGGGTAGAGCAGTCTGGTAGCTCGTCGGG
>CBIHQL010000876.1:0-1539 GCA_966211855.1 uncultured bacterium | reverse complement strand
ATTAGAGCAGCACTGAGGTGAATGTCGCGATACTCTACACCTGGTTCGATCTTGGCGATACAAATATCGTGAGCGGCTAGCACGATGTCGTACAGCACTCGTTGAGTAGATGAAAACTTACCGGAAACAGGCCAAGTTCGGGTGACATCTGCCGCCCAACCACTCGCCGTTTCTGCTCCCACATCTGCTAAGAGTAAATCTCCTGGCTTCAGAGCATGGTGATATTGCTCGTTGTGCAGCACTTCTCCCTGCACGGTGACAATGCTGTTGTAGGCACAGGTCATGTTTTGCGCCACAAACACACTCTCCATGGAGGCTCGCACTGCCGCTTCGGTTTTAGCGCCGGGAGTCACCGCCATGCCGACTCGATGGGCATTGACTGTAGCCAGTGCTGCTTGCTTCAACTCGACGATCGCGGCAGAATCGTGGGTTAGCCGTAAGGTGACGATCGCTTGAGCTAGCGCTAAATCAATCCCGGTGAGTTGGTTGGCAGGAGGAAGCGATCGCTCTAGAATCTTTTCTTGTTGCCAACGAGCTGCCGCATCTTGCACTGGAATTGTTGCCACTCCATGCGCTTGAGCAGCCAACTCTGACAGAGGGAACGCTGCATCCGCACCAATAGCGGTGGCAATTTCGTCACGGCTGGGGGTGGGGCCATGCCACAAGGCACTTGCAGGCGTATCTTCGTCAACAAATAATGTCAGCTTGCCTGCTTCTAAACGAATCGCTGCATTGGCTAACGGTAACCCCGCAAAGTATAAGAAATGGCTACTGGCACGGAATGGGTAGACATTAGCCGGAAAGTTGCGGGGGCTACTCTTGCCTGACCACAAAACCACAGGCTCTTGAACTAAACCCGCCAACCGTTGACGGCGATCGCGCAGAGCACTAGCCAGTTCATCACAATGGTTCGGAATTTGCATCACTCAAGCAGTAAACGGTGCAGCTTACTCTTTCACTAATACGCCATTTAAGAAAATATCTGCCAAACCTTCAGCCATTTCTTGCATCGCTTTGGGAGACGCATTTTCACCCATCACGGTATCTTGACTAAAGCCCGCGATCGTAAACATCCCCAAAAAGATGCGCGCTACCACTCTGGGGTTCATGGGTCGATAAATGCCGCGATCCATTGCAGTTTGGAAGAAAGCTTCGGCGACATCAGTCATTTTGTCGATCACTTCTGATTGAATGCGATCGCTCAAATCAGGATGAAATTGCGCCTCCATAAAACAGACACGCAACATGTCGATGTTTTGATTTAAATTCAGCATCCGCCGCCGCATGACTTGAGCTACCGCTTTGTAGCTACCCATCTCGCTCAGTTCTGTCAGCAAATCGGTGAGAATTTCGACCCAACCTTGCGTTGCCACCTCTACAAGAATGGCTTTCTTATTAGGAAAGTGCCGAAACAGCGTCCCCTCCGCCACCCCTGCCGCTTGAGCTAGATCTCTAGTTGTGGTGCCATCGTAGCCCAGACGTGCAAACAGCCCTTGTGCGGCCGGCAAAATACGAAATAGCGGTTATTCTTATGACTTA
>CBIHQL010000875.1:0-1548 GCA_966211855.1 uncultured bacterium | reverse complement strand
CCTAACAATTGGCAAATTCAGGGCACATCTGGATACGATTACTTAAACTTTGTCAACGGTCTATTTTGTCAATCTGAGAATGAAGAGATCCTAGATCAAATCTATCGCAGTTTTACGGGTTATCAAACTTCTTTTGCTGATACTGCTGCCGAGAAAAAACACTTGATTATTGACAAAAATTTAGCAGGTGACATTGACAACCTTGCTACTTTGCTGAAGAAAATTTCTGGCAAGTATCGCTATGGTAATGACTTCACAATCAATGGTTTGAAGCGAGCGATCGCTGAAGTGCTAACCCGCTTTTCAATTTATCGTACTTACATCACCGAAACAGGCATTTCTGAACAAGATAAAGCCTATGTGCAAGAGATCATCCAAACTTGCAAAGAGAATACCCCGCTTCTATTAAATGAACTCAACTTTATCGAGAAGTTGTTGTTGCTGGAGTACGACACAGCGCTCACCCAAGCCGAAAAAGAGCAATGGCTATACTTTGTGATGCGAGTGCAGCAATATACTGGCCCATTGATGGCAAAAGGGGTTGAGGATACAGCGCTTTATGTTTACAACCGTCTACTATCTCTCAATGAAGTGGGCGGTGAACCCGATCATTTTGGTGTTCCGGTAGATGAGTTTCATGCTTTCAATCAAGAAAGATTGAAGGCTTGGCCCCAGGCGATGAGCGCTACGGCTACCCACGACACCAAGCGAGGTGAAGATACGCGCGCCCGCATCAACGTCCTCTCAGAAATACCTGAGGAGTGGCAACAACAAGTCCAGGTTTGGAGCGACCTCAACCGTCATTGCAAAACTCGCGTCAAAAATGCCGTGTTCCCCAGCCGCAATGATGAATACGCTTTCTATCAAATTCTCGTGGGTGCGTTCCCCTTTGACGAAGCCGAAGTAGACAGCTTTAGCGATCGCGTTAAAGACTATATGCTCAAAGCCATTCGGGAAGCTAAAGTCTACACCGCCTGGTTGCGACCCAATGCCGCTTACGAAGATGCTTGCACCAAATTTGTTCAGGCCGTCCTAGAGCGATCGGAGGACAACCAATTTCTCCAGAAGTTCTTACCGTTTCAAAAGCGGGTCGCGGCCTATGGAATCTTTAACTCCCTCTCGCAAACGCTCTTAAAGGCAACTTCGCCTGGTGTCCCCGACTTCTATCAAGGCACCGAGCTATGGGATCTGAGCATGGTCGATCCAGACAACCGCCGCCCCGTAGACTTTGAGCAGCGCCAAGCTTATTTAGACGAGATCGAACAACGCCTGCATAGCGATCGCCCTGGCCGACTGAGCGATCTACTACAACACCCTGAAGATGGTCGGGTCAAGCTCTTACTGACCCTGCAAGTGCTGAAAGCTAGAAACCAATATCTCTCAGTTTTCCAAGCAGGCGACTATCTCCCCCTCGAAGTTCAAGGTACTTACCAAAATCACATTGTGGCCTTTGCCCGCCGTCACGAACAAACAACCGTGATCGCGATCGCACCTCGTTTCCTGACACAACTCATCCAACCGGGAGAACTGCCGTTAGGCAAAGAAGTG
>CBIHQL010000874.1:0-1549 GCA_966211855.1 uncultured bacterium | reverse complement strand
GAAGCGGATATCAAGCTCGATCGCACCAACTTGCAGGAGTATTTAGACAGTCGTCAAGCCGGGAATGTGGTCAAAGCAGCAATTAAGGCGGCTTATGAAGCAGAATATGGCCTCCCGATCGCTCAACAAAGTTGCTTAAATTTCTTGCTGTTTATCCATGCCGATCGCCGCTCGAAGTTTACTCCTTTTGGTGTCTTTAGTGATGAGCGCTATCACGTAGTAGAGGGCAACGACAAAATTGCTCAAGGGTTGCGCGATCGCCTCAAGGGGCCAATCAACTTGGGTATGAAGCTGCTGCGAGTTCGCAAGACAGGCACCAATCAGATTGAACTCACTTTTCAGAACGGCTCACGCACCACAAGCGTTACTCATGATGCTGTTGTGTTGGCAATTCCGTTTACGACGCTGCGTCAAGTTGAGTTAGATGCCAGCTTGGGGCTACCTACTTGGAAAGTTCAAGCGATTCAAAAGCTCGGATATGGCAACAACGCCAAGATGATGCTCGGCTTCAACGGTCGGCCTTGGCTTCCAGCGAGTAATGGGAGTTCTTATTCTGACTTACCCAACCATCAAACAACTTGGGAAACCAACCCCATCAAGGCAACCAATTCTCAAGCGATTCTTACCGACTACTCTAGTGGCGATCGCGGTTTGCGTCTGAGAGTGAGCAATGTGCAAACCGAGGCCGATCGCCTTCTCACCGATCTCAACCGTGTCTATCCAGGCTCGAAGGCGATCGCGACTAAAGTAAATGGTCAGTATCGAGTGCATCTAGAGGCTTGGCCTGTTAACCCGCTCACGAAGGGGAGTTATACCTGCTATACGCCCGGTCAGTTCACTACGATCGCCGGAAATGAAGGCAAACCCATCGGCAACCTGCACTTCGCCGGAGAACATGCCAATTCTTTCTACGAGTGGCAAGGGTTTATGGAAGGAGCCGCGCTTTCAGGCATTCAGGCAGCGAGCGAAATCTTGCAAGATCTCAAGGTGGGCAGGCTCTAGAATTTGGGCATTCTGAAGAGGAAAAACAGACTGCATTGCTTTCAGATATGCCCACTCTGAATCGCTTCACCCAAGCATTTCAACCCTGGCTAAATTTGTTTTTAGAGGCGCATTGCCCATTGTGCCAGCGATCGACGGCGGCAGTGTTTTGTCAAGATTGCCAGCGTCAATTGCAGGGATGTCATTTTCCCCAATCTGCACAAAATTGGCAGGGAGAGCTTCCAGTACTGGCTTGGGGCAGATATGAGGGCAAGTTGAAACGGGCATTGGCGGGTCTGAAATATGAGCAGCAACCTCAAATTGCACAGCCCTTGGGTGAGTGGTTGGCGCAAACCTGGTTATCACTACCAAGTTCTAGACGCAGCCAAGAGCGATCGCGACCTGTGGTGGTGCCAATTCCGTTACACCCAGAGAAGCTGCAACAACGGGGCTACAATCAAGCGGCTTTACTGGCACAGACTTTTTGCGATCGCACTGGGCTACCTCTCCAAGCTCAAGGGTTAATGCGGGTGCGGAGTACAGAAGCACAGTTTGGGTTGTCAGAAGC
>CBIHQL010000873.1:0-1553 GCA_966211855.1 uncultured bacterium | reverse complement strand
CGCAGCGCCCCTCGTCCCCCTTGGGTAAAGAAACAGTTGGACACCCGCTCGGCATGAATCGTCTCAAAAGTCCGCCGCAACTGCCAGGGGGGGCCATAATAATCTGGCGAGGTGCGATAGCGATCGATCAAACTGCGGATTTGCTTAGTGTGCTCTTGAAACGACTGCTCAGCAAATTGCGGGTTAGGAGCAGATTGCTTGGTTGCAGGTTGAGCCTCAGGTTGGGCACTAGATAAGGCTGGAGCGGCTTCGGGCACTAGTTGCAACTCTTCGGCAGCAGTGACTAAATCTTGCAAACTACCGACGAGATAGTCTTTAAACCCTTGCACTCGGATCGCCAAATCTTGAGAAACCCCTGCAAAGGTCGTCCGCATTTCGTTGCGAATTCGCTCTTGCCGTCGCTCTAGTTGCTCTACCGCAATTTGCAGCGTTTGCCGACGTTGCTCTAGTTCTCGCAAGCCATCTTGTACCAGTTGCCCAATCGATGCTTGAGTTGCGGCTAGTTGCTCTTGTTGCTGTTGCAGTGTTGCTTGTAACGCTTGAATCTCTTGCTTCAGCGCTTGCTCTTGCCTTTCTAGGTCTGCAACTCGCTGAGCTACCTCTGGCGTACCATTTGTTGCCAGATCGGGCGATCGCGGTGCCACAGTTGCAGCATCAGCCTCAGGAGAAGCTGCGAAAATTGGGGCTGGCTTTTGGAGTTCTTCAGAATTCATAGAGATTCAAGGAGTTTAAGCCGCAAGGGTTTGCAACAATTAAAGTCAAAATTTAGATCAAGCGCGTTAAGGCTAAAAACCCCAACTAGGCAAAATATTACTGCTGACGTGGGCAATATTGCTCTAAGCAAGCCGTTAATTGCTTTGGATCAAACAAAATTGGCAAGAAGTGAATGCTCTTGACTTCTTTGAAATAAAACAAAATTGGCACTCGCGACCAGAAAATTTCCCAGTTTTGCCAATCTTGATAAGGGAAACGACGCAGTAATTTACCAGAGCGATAAACATCGAGATCGGTCGTTGTGAATTGCAGCCGAATCGTAACCGCTTGCAATAGCAAAAACAGCCCTAATAAGGCGATCGCTAAACTGGCCCACACTTGCACAAATAACAGCGGTAGTGCAGCCACCACTAGAACCAATGGCAACACATAACTGGGTGCCAGTTCTACCACAGGTGCGGCTGGCGTAGAAGTAGAAGTGACCGTCACAGGTACAGCCCTCAGGTTTACTTGCGTTATTTACCTATTCTAAAGGGTCTGGGCTTCACAACCCTTCTAGCACTGCACTGCCCGTACCGCGAAAGAGAATCCAAGACAGAAAAAAGTTGACAATAAAGATCGCGAGCAGCGCTGTAACCACCGCAGTTGTGGTTGATTGACCTACCCCCTTAGCACCTCCAGTCGTAGTCAACCCCCAACTTGTACCAATCACCGAAATCAAAGCCCCAAACACACCCGCTTTGATCAGGGCAGCGACCAAATCCCAGACATCCAAAAAGTTACGCGCCGAGTTGAGAAACACTGACTGCGACAAGCCATACATATTTGTGGCAATCAGC
>CBIHQL010000872.1:0-1555 GCA_966211855.1 uncultured bacterium | reverse complement strand
AAGATATCAGCATAGCCACCAAGGCTAGCTACTCCTTCATGAATCCGTGCTCCCCCTGAGTCGTTGAGGCCAATGCAGGGAGCGCCGTTTTGAACGGCAAGCTGCATGATCTTACAGATCTTCTTGGCAAAGGCTGCCGATAAGCTCAGAATCCGCTGATTTTGAACTGCATCGGCAACCAAAGCTGGCCCCACCATTAACACCGGATGCGATCGCTGTGCCTGAGTAAGAATCTGGCGAGCATTTTGTAATGAATCTGCGATGGCTACACGAGTTTGACCGTTCTCCCAAGTGGTGTCGTTCACCCCAAACGAAAACACAATCCGTCCATCGACACTGGGAGGTAAGCGCCGACTCACTTCTGATTGCCAACGAGCCAACAGTTCGGTACTGGTTTCTCGACGAATGCCCAGGTTGTAATAAGTAACGTCATGTCCCTGGCGATTGGTAGCAGCGCAAACTCGACCCGTCCAGCCGAGGCATTCTGGGTCGCCTGTGCCATTGACAAATGATTCGCCTAAAAAGCAGATTCGCAGTTCTTTTGCCATCTCACCCAGTGTGGCTTAGTAAGTGCTGGAGCGCTCATAGAATTAACTATTCAATTCAATGTGGTGCGGACATCTTGTCCGCTTGCAGGCAAGATGCCTGCACTACATACTGGTTCCAATCCTTGGACTCCACTACTTAGAACTTTTACTCGCTTGACGTTGTAGGGTGACGCGATCGCCGTAAGTGAGTAGCGTATCTAAGGTTTTTAGGCGGGCTTTCCAGGCATCGACTTGATAGCGATTTTCTAGTGCGTACAGATTCATCCACTTGTCAAACTCGGCTTGGTAAAGCAGGAGAGCATTTTTAGCCGTGTTCCAGCGGGCACGAGTGGGTTCTTTGGCTAAAGCGTCTAAGGCTTGCTGCAAGGCTTTTGACTGGTTTTGCCAGACGCTGAGCATCGGTTCTCGCATCCACAGTTGATTTTGCTCCCGCAGAAATTCCCATTCTTGTTGCAAGGACTCATACCGGACTGCTGCTGCTGCAAACGGTTCTCGGTAGGGAATGGGTTGTTGAGGGGCTTGATTTAAGGAGCCTTGCGTATTTTTAAAGATGGTTTGCAAGCGATCGTTGAAGTTTTCAGCCGCAAACAAGGCATAACCGCCAGATGAAGAGTCACGCAGCGATTGAATTTGGTCGATCGTTACCGTTTCGGGCAAATTCAACAGCCGAATTCCCGGCATGATCAAGCTGCTATTGAGGCGGGGAGTTGTTAAGTAAGGCTGCACTAAACGCTGAAATCGATTGGTATCTGTGGCGTAGGCCATTGGCACCACCAAATCGACATCGCCGCGCTGCACCCACGCTTCCCAATGCTGTTGGAGTTTTTGCACTCGCTCATGTTCGGGCAAGGGGAATACTGCCACCGACAAAATCAAGCTGGGCCGAATACGTCGCATTTGTTGAGCCACGTCAGACACAAAGGAGTCAATCTGACGAGTACGAAACTCAGTCCAACGAGCCCACAAGTTGCGATCGCTCGGTGAGATTTTGAGTGGATCCACTCCGG
>CBIHQL010000871.1:0-1555 GCA_966211855.1 uncultured bacterium | reverse complement strand
CAGCGGGCAGGGTTGCCAAGACTCGCGGTAGTCACCATCCACTTGAATGTGACCGATGGGTGGGCAAAAGTGGGTGCCATCGACGGCTCGTACCGTTAATAACGTAATTTCAGTGTGGAACTCGACAAACCCTTCGACAATCACCCGCCGATTTTGTGCCCGTCCCCCCGATTGAGCATATTGCCAAGCTGCATCAATTTCTGACTCTGAGCGAATAATACTTTGCCCCTTACCTGATGAACTCATCACAGGTTTGACTACGCAGGGAAGACCCAACTCAGCGATCGCCTGCTGATATTCGGCTTCTGTCTCAGCAAAGCGATAGGGCGAGGTTTTTAAGCCCAACTCCTCTGCTGCTAAACGGCGAATTCCCTCCCGGTTCATCGTCAGATTAGTGGCTCGTGCGGTAGGAATCACCCGCCAACCTTCTGCTTCTAGCTCGACCAACGTACTGGTGGCGATCGCTTCGACCTCCGGCACAATTAAATCTGGTTTTTCTCGTTCAATCAGATGCCGCAGTTTTGCACCATCCAACATATCGACTTCATGGAACCGATGCGCAATCTGCATCGCGGGTGCATTGGCATAAAAATCGACCGCAATGACCTCAAAGCCAAGACGCATCGCTTCGATCGCAACTTCCTTGCCCAGTTCACCAGAGCCTAATAACAGCAATCGTCGCCCAGTAGATGTGAGGGGGGTGCCCCAGGTACCTGGAGTTTGAGGGGATGGCACAGCATTCATACTTCAACTAACTACAACTCTCTTATATACTTTCATGCAGCCCTTTTAGGGTGACAGTCAGCAGGGTGAAAATCTAGACCGTTTCGCTTCGCACACCGCTCATCTTAGGTTGGGTCTAGTCGCCCGAACCATTGAGTCTGCCTCCAAAGACATCCCAGTTGTTGGTGGCTCATTGGATTATTCCAATTGATCCTATTGATGTACACCTGACCGACTTGGCATATCTACTTAGTAGAAACTGCTCAAACAGGTCACACCAATCATAAATTTTCAAGATGTTGGCTGGAAGTGTACGCAATTTTGTCAATTGTGTGTAATATCGCTGATAAGTTGGATGGGATGCCAATCAACAAAAGAAAATAGCTGATCTCTGTCTCCTGTGTAGCCTAACTTCGGCACGCTTAAAAGTGCAGCAATTGAGAATGAAAACCTCGCAGGATTTAGGAGCAGAAAAACAGTTATATTCTTGCCATCGCTGTACGGTTTTGTGTCGGTACGGGAGATGCCCCCCAAGTCCCGATAGCAATCCGTCAAACTCTTACGCCTAGAGCGATTTCTTAAGGTTTGTATCCTTCTCAGCGCCGTGGTGATTCTGCACTAAATTAGTTACCATACATCGGCATCCACCGTGTTACAGCCACTTTCTCTGGCCTCGCACAACAAAAACATATACGACTGAGCGGATAAATGCTGTGGTTAATACATTGAAAGGTCTATTTTCAAAACGTACCAAAGGGGTTGGTATTGAAATCACCCCAGAGCGAGTAAACATTGCCCAGCTGCGAAAACAGGTACAGGGATTTAAACTGGT
>CBIHQL010000870.1:0-1572 GCA_966211855.1 uncultured bacterium | reverse complement strand
ATCACAAGAGTTGAAAATAGCGAGCTGTAACCCTTGAGCGATCGCGCGTTTCAAGGCATAACGCAATTGATCGAGTGTCAGGCTCTCTTTGCGATTAATTTGAATCTGACCTTGATGTTGGCTAGAACTATGGCCCGCAAAGAAAAGGAGATCCCATCCAGGTTCCCACAGAGCTTGGCTTAATGTCTCTAAAGAAGGTTCTACAAGGAAATGAACCTCGGCATCTGGCAGTTGCCCTAAAAGTTGTTGGTCTTGAGCAATGTTGATTCCCTGAGAATTTCCTAAAACGGCTAAGATTCTAACTTGATCCTGATGTGTTGTTACAGATGTTTTCACCGAACGGTTATAGTCTGGCAAGCTTAAAGCAAGTTCTGCCCTGGGATAGTCTGCAAAAAAATGCCAAAGATACCAGGGAAGCCTTAGCAGCTGGTTTTCAGCCATGATGATGCAACGAATGGTATCTGTCGGTACCAAGTGTGTCCGGAGTTGGCGATCGATCTTGCGAAAGGAGTCAGTGTTCAACCAACGATTCAAAGCCTGATCGAGTTCTTGGCAGATTTCTTGAAACGTAGTCTCTGAAACATCGGTAATGTAATTCTCATCATCTTCAATTTCAAAGTCACTAGCCCGCAACATTAGCGATCGCCAACCTCGATGAGCATATAAAGCAACATAGAGTTGTTGCCAACGCGAATACAACGAGGCCAATTCTGGAGCCGCCGCTAAGCTGCCAGTCACCTGCATCGGGGGCGAACCGTCACTTAGCCAGAGTTGAGCCGTTACCAGCGAGCATCCCTGGTGCCAATCTCCTTTCCCTATATTGAGAACGACCAGTTTCTCCATTACTGCTGGCTGACCTCACTTTAGCTGACGAACTCCTCCATCATGCTGGCATCTGCGATCGCGATCTGCAAGCGAAACTGGGTTCCTGGGGAGCACTTAAAGCGTCGTAGTTGAATATAATTACTCTGCTCTCCAGACTCGACAGTTTGCAACGTTTCACCAGTTGGGGTGAAGAGTATCAACTTTGTGTGAGTTGGTAAGTAGGTCGCATCTAACCAAGGCAACAGTTGAATCCAGATTCTGCGTCTGCCATCTGCTTCTGTCCCTAACATCATCACGAGTAATAGGTCAGGATACTCTGCATCAAACTGAATTCGCTTGGCTCGACGAATCGCATCTTCCTGAACGGTATCTTGCCGAAAGCTAAAAGCTAAATCAGGCTCTGCCCCGAAAATATCCTCTAGCGATCGCCAACCTACCTCAAATAGATTTTGCCACCACTGCCCCAGATCAGTGGGTTGAACTGTGGCTTGAGGAGTTGTAAATTGTGGGCTGTAGCGCTGTTCACAGAGGGTTTGCAGCCAGTGGTCTTCTGCAATCAAAGCGCCCCAAGTGGAGAATGGTACTTCCAGACGAACCAGGGCGATCGCTGGATCCTGGAGCTGTTGAACTAAACTTTCAGCCTCAGAGGTTGCCAAGTGGGGGAGAGGGGCGATCGCTGTTTGTGTGGTTTCGGTTGCTAATTGCTGCATGACCCAGAACGCAGATAGATTGGCAATCAGCTCGATC
>CBIHQL010000869.1:0-1583 GCA_966211855.1 uncultured bacterium | reverse complement strand
GGGGCGACCGGCCGTTCGCCCCTACAGAAGATTGTGGTTCGTCCAAGTGAAACCCACTGTAAAAGCCAACCGCCAACCACCTAAAGGAAAGAGCTGAGACGCCGGAATTTAACTTCAGGACATCTCAGCTCTTAGATTTTAAGGAGGGTTAACCGTTATTTAGATGACCTAACTGCCAGCGATTAAGCGATCGCCGCAACCTTGACATCATTGTTGGCTAGCAATTCTTGCAGTTCTTCAGAATCTACCGTTTCTTTCTCAACCAGCAGTTCGGCTAGCTGATCTAAAACGTGGCGATTATCAGACAGAACCACCTTGGCCCGACGATAGGCTTGCTCAACCAAGTTGCGCACCTCATCATCGATCGCCGCCGCAGTTTCTTCAGAGAAGTCACGCTCTGCCGCAATATCACGCCCCAAGAACATGTTGCCTTGCTGACGACCCAATGCGACTGGCCCTAGGCGATCGCTCATACCAAAGCGAGTCACCATTTGTCGGGCAACGCGAGCCACCTGTTGTAAGTCGTTAGAAGCGCCCGTAGTGACTTCTTCTTCACCGAAAATAATTTCTTCGGCAATTCGACCGCCCAGAGCTACTGCCATTTGGTTTTGCAGATAGGAACGGCTGTAGAGGCCAGAATCCATCCGGTCTTCGCTGGGTGTGAACCAAGTCAAACCACCTGCACGACCGCGAGGAATGATGCTGATTTTTTGTACGGGGTCGTAGTCAGGCATCAAAGCACCCACGAGAGCGTGACCTGCTTCGTGATAAGCCACCAGTTGCTTGCGCTTCTCGCTCATCACGCGGTCTTTTTTCTCGGGGCCAGCCAATACGCGATCGATCGCATCATTGACTTCGTCCATCGAGATTTCGGTCAGGTTACGACGAGCTGCCAAAATTGCGGCTTCGTTCAGCAAGTTAGACAGATCAGCACCAGTAAATCCAGGAGTCCGACGGGCAATCCGCTCTAGATCAACATCTTTAGCCAGGGTTTTGCCACGAGCATGGACGCGGAGAATTTCTAGACGACCCGCATAGTCAGGGCGATCGACCACAACTTGACGATCAAAACGGCCTGGACGCAAGAGCGCGGCATCCAAAACATCAGGACGGTTGGTCGCAGCAATCACGATAATGCCAGTGTTGCCTTCAAAACCATCCATTTCGGTGAGCAACTGGTTGAGGGTTTGCTCCCGCTCATCGTTACCGCCGCCCAAGCCAGCACCCCGTTGCCGACCGACTGCATCAATTTCATCGATGAAGACGATACAAGGGGCATTTGCTTTTGCTTGTTCAAACAAGTCACGGACGCGAGACGCACCCACACCCACAAACATTTCCACAAATTCAGAACCGGAAATGCTGAAGAACGGAACGCCTGCTTCACCCGCTACAGCACGAGCCAATAGGGTCTTACCGGTACCCGGAGGGCCAACCAGCAGTACTCCTTTAGGGATTTTTGCACCCACCGCTGTAAAGCGATCGGCATTTTTCAAAAAGTCCACGACTTCATTCAGCTCTAGCTTGGCTTGATCAATCCCTGCCACATCACCAAATGTGACTTGGGTCTGGGGTTCCATTTG
>CBIHQL010000868.1:0-1583 GCA_966211855.1 uncultured bacterium | reverse complement strand
GCCTACACCTACCAGCACACCTAGAATAGAGAATATGGTGAATTGTAGGGCCATGCCTGCGCCGTTGCCTGTGCCGAAAATAGTGCTGAATAGAGGGGTGAGAACGCCTCCCGGTTGCATGGCGGGTTCAAAAACTTTGTCAGCCAGAGGGCCAGCGATCGCCAACCCCAACGGTGCTGCCAATTGTGCGATTAAATAACGCGAGGCAAACACCTTCCCCTGAACCGCTGGATCGACTTTGGAGAGCCAAATCGCTTGATTTGAGCTACCGATGAAGGGAGAAAAGACAGCAGCCAGAAATCCTGTTGTCATCCAGAGAGGCAGGCTTTTAGAAAGTCCCATCAGTACGCCGCTCATCTCGCCAAAGGTTTGGCCTAAGAGTAAGCCATGAATCCGCCGTTTCGGGCCGCCCCAGACACTCAGTAGTACCCCCCCGACTACACCGCCAATTCCGATCGCGGCTTGAACGCTAGCAAGTGCGGTAGCATTGTCCTGACTGCGGGCCAAAATCATCACAGGTTGAATGGCCCAAGCTGCATTGGTGAAGAGATTAGAACTCAATAAAAAAAGCAGGATGGCGAATAAACTGGGATGGCGAAAAATATAGCGAAAACCAAACGTGAATTCTTCCCAAAGTTGAGCTTTAGAGAGCGGTTTGGCTTCAATCTTGGGTTGAGGAATCGTTGTAAACCAAACAATGCTGACTGCGATCAGGAACGTGGTGAAATCAATCAGGAGAATGCCCGGAAGCTTGATTAAAGGATAGAGTATGCCTGCGATCGCGGGAGCTAGAATATCAGAGCTAGAGTAGGTCAAATAGGAGTCCATCGCTGTGGCTCTGGTATAGTGCTGCTTGGGCACAATTTGTGACATCGAAGTCGAGTAGGCTAAGTCTTGGAAGTAACCAAACAGACCATTCACGGCTCCTGCAACATACAAATGCCAAATTGCGAGTTGATTGGTGAGGAGCAAGCCGAGCAGCACCACAGTAGAAATCCCTGCCATGCCATCGCCGATCATCATCAATTGCTTGCGATTCCAGCGATCGACGAACACCCCAGCAAAGGAGGCTGCAATTACTTTGGGGGTGCGGGTAAAGAAGAAAATCAAAGCGAGAGGAGTTGCCCGACCCGTCAGTTCCCAAGCCCAGAGAGTGATCGCAAAGTTGGTCATCTCCGTGCCCAGCACAGAGACTACCTGCCCACTCCAAAGAATGAGAAACTTCCGTAAGCTAGTAGGTTGACTGGGTTCCATTCAAGCAGTCGGAGGCGAAGGGATACGAACTAGCAGTTTGGGCAGTAAAGATTCTGGCATTTTGGGTGGTTTGACATAGCCATCCTCACTGCCTTGGTACTGAGCTGCAAAAGTCAATAGATCGCTAGCTTGATCGGGTGCCAAATCTGTGAAGTGATATGTGTATTTACCGGGACAGATCAAAGAGGCAGAGCAGGGGCGATCGCAAGTCCACAGACAGCTTGTAACTTCAATTTGCAACCCAGATAGTTGAGCTGTATCAGCCGACAACACTTCATCTAAAAGATGAGGAGCACTGTCTTTACGGTCAGGGCCGCAACCTTTGCAAA
>CBIHQL010000867.1:0-1588 GCA_966211855.1 uncultured bacterium | reverse complement strand
ACCGCCGAGTCATTTATGATGCTGAGCATTGGTTTGACGGCTACAAGCACAACCCTGACTATGCGCTAGAAACCTTAAAAACAGCGATCGCGGCAGGGGCAGAGTGGCTAGTTTTTTGCGACACCAATGGCGGCACTTTACCCCACGAAATTAGCCAAATTTTGACCGAGGTGATCGCAGCCCTAAAAACTTGGCAAGCCCAACAGCCAGATCTTTGTGCGTCTACCCTGCCGCAACTGGGCATCCACACCCACAACGACGCAGAAATGGCAGTGGCAAATGCGATCGCGGCGGTAATGAACGGGGTGCGGATGGTGCAAGGCACGATGAATGGTTATGGCGAGCGCTGCGGTAATGCCAACCTTTGTTCTTTGATCCCTAACCTGCAACTCAAACTCGGTTACACCTGTATTCAAC
The DNA here is from genome assembly GCA_966211855.1 of uncultured bacterium. GTDB lineage: Bacteria > Cyanobacteriota > Cyanobacteriia > FACHB-46 > FACHB-46 > CBIHQL01. The sequence goes on along the minus strand of CBIHQL010000867.1, from coordinate 1,171 downwards.
CCGAACAACTCGCTAAACTGACCGCCACCAGCCGCCTGATCAGCGAAGTGGTAAATCTAGCACCCGATGACTACGCGCCCTTTGTGGGTTTGTCTGCCTTTGCCCATAAAGGCGGTCTGCATGTCAGTGCCGTGGAGCGCAACCCGATAACCTACGAGCATATTCAGCCCGAACTGGTAGGCAATAGTCGCCGGATTGTGATTTCTGATCAGTCGGGTTTGAGCAACATCCTAGCGAAAGCTCGTAGCTTGGGCATTGAGCTAGACAAGCAAGACCCTACCTGTCGGCAAATTTTGCAGCATCTCAAAACCTTAGAGCATGAAGGTTATCAATTTGAAGCCGCTGAAGCGAGTTTTGAATTGTTGATGCGAGCGGCTTTGGGGCAACGTCAAGCTCTCTTTGATCTCAAAGGTTTTCAAGTTCACTCGCAAATGACCGTTGAGCAAGCTGACTACCGCAGTCATTCGTTGGCAACCGTCAAGCTCGCCGTAGCCGAACAAGATATTCTCGAAGCCGCCGAGGGAAATGGGCCTGTGTCAGCCTTAGATGCAGCCCTCCGTAAAGCCCTGATCAATTTCTACCCTGAGATCAAAACCTTCCACCTGACTGATTACAAAGTGCGGATTTTAGATAGTGGGGCCGGGACTTCTGCAAAAACTAGAGTTCTGGTCGAGTCGAGCAACGGGCAACAGCGCTGGACGACGGTGGGGGTCTCTGGCAACATTTTGGAGGCTTCTTATCAAGCGGTCGTTGAAGGCTTGGAGTATGGCATTCTCTTGCAACGCCAGGTACAAACGGCTCTAGCTTCAGCAGAAACCAACTAATTTTTTGTACTGTCAGAACCGATCGCCGGAAAATTCTCTCGTTTGCTAGATTTTTGCTGTCAGGACTAGCGCTGCAAGATTCTTGTGCTATATTAAGAAGTTGGAAAAGCACTTCCTAGCAGCACTCAGATCTACGCGTAGGTGCTGCTCTTTCAAGCGGAAGTTTATTCGTGAAAGCATTTGCAAAATTTATCGATGACTAAAGGTGTTATGAACCAGCAGGTTATTCACCCAATGGTGAAGTTGCAGCGTCAAGTGCGCTCGCTTGTGGACTCTAAGCTGATTAAACCAACCGATAGCATCTGGAAGATTGCTTTTCTGTACGGAGATGAGTGGCCCTACTGGAA
>CBIHQL010000866.1:0-1591 GCA_966211855.1 uncultured bacterium | reverse complement strand
CCAGGGTGATAGTGAAAGACAAGAGACCTCCTGATTCAAACATCAGGGGGTCTCTCTGTTGTCATGAATATTCTGTATTAAACTCCTGAAGTTTCTAAGCCTCAGAGGTATGGTTTATGCAGACAAGAAGTGCTGGGGGTTTCCTTGTTTGTCTGTTTATAGTCCTGTTTTGGCTAGCTGCTTGCGCTCCATCTGCTGACCAAAAGTCGCCGTCTTCATTTAAGAACGAGACTTTAATAGTGTCTGCGGCTGCCAGTGTAGCTGATGCGATGCAAGAGATTGGGAGTTTTTATCAGCAAGATCAACCTAGTGTTGAGGTGACCTACAACTTTGGTTCCTCAGGAGCGTTACAGCGCCAGATTGAGCAAGGCGCGCCGGTAAGCGTATTTATTTCGGCGGCATCTCAACCTATGAATGTTTTAGAACGGAAGGGATTGCTAGCTGTAGGGAGTCGTAAAAATTTGCTGAGCAATCAAGTTGTTTTGATTGTACCCAGGGATCAGCAAGAGATTAAGGGCTTTGAGGATATAGGATCTGCAAATGTCACTCGGATTGCGATCGCAGATCCTGGTAGTGCTCCGGCTGGGGCTTATGCACAGCAGGTATTGACCACCCTGGGTCTATGGGAAGTTGTGCAATCGAAATTGGTTTTGACGAAAGATGTACGTCAGGTGTTAGGTTATGTGGCGACTGGCAACGTTGATGCCGGAATTGTTTATCTGACAGATGCTCAGACTTCTAAGCAAGTTCGAGTTGTAGCGATCGCCCCACCATCTTCTCATGAGCCTGTTATTTATCCAGTTGCCATACTCAAGGACAGTCAAAACCTTCCTGCGGCTCAGTCTTTCGTAGAGTTTCTATTTAGCGCTAAAGCAAAAGCTGTGTTTAAAAAACATGGATTTGCGATCGCCCCTCAATAATATGGGGAAATTATTAGCCAGGGTGCTGTAAACTCGTCGTGCTGAATTTGTCTCCCCTCTGGATTTCGCTAAAAACAGCAACGATCGCGACAGTCATAACATTTGGCTTGGGAATTGTCGCGGCGCGTTGGATGCTGACTTATCGAGGAAAAGGGAAAGCGTGGCTAGACGGAGTGTTAACCCTTCCTCTTGTGTTGCCACCAACTGTTGTAGGGTTTGGTCTGTTGCTCTTGTTTAGCAAGCAGGGGCCTTTCGGTCATATTTTGCACTTACTGAGGATTACGGTAGTTTTCTCCTGGTCGGCAACAGTCATTGCGGCAACGGTCGTGGCTTTTCCATTGATGTACCGCACAACTTTGGGAGCCTTTCAGCAGGTAAATCCGCAATATTTACAAGCTGCGCGCACCTTAGGGGCTTCGGAGTGGAAAACTTTTTGGCAAGTGCTGTTGCCTTTGGCTTGGCCTGGGGTACTTGCAGGGACAGTACTAGCGTTTGCCCGAGCCTTGGGAGAGTTTGGAGCCACATTGATGCTAGCGGGGAATATCCCTGGGCGGACTCAGACAATTTCTACAGCGATCTTTTTTGCTGTGGAACGGGGAGATATCGATCAGGCTTTGATTTGGGTGTTGCTTGTAACGACGATCGCGCTGATCGGGTTAGTGGGCTTAAAT
>CBIHQL010000865.1:0-1591 GCA_966211855.1 uncultured bacterium | reverse complement strand
ACCAAGTCTCTGTGCAGAGATGGAAAGATGGCAAGGTAATCCACGAGCGCTTCTATTACGGTGCTTAATCGATCTCAAGGCTTGTTCTGCACCCGGCAACTGAAGATCGATGGAGGATCCCAGGTTGTCGGGTGAAGGATAACATAGGCTCTAAGGTGCGATCGCCACTAAAAATATTGCAAACTGCCATAGTAGAGGCAAGCCCCTGCACCTAAAAGATAAACAAAGCTAGTTAAAAAGAAACCAATTGCACGACCGATTGAAGGGCCGTAGGTCGTGATTAAACCCCAACTGTGAGCGACACGAGCGACCAAGAGAGTACTGCCTAGTAGCCAGAGTAACCAGCCTGGTGCTTGTATTTCTTCCAGTGTCACAATCAACAACAAGGCCAGTGGAACCTGTTCTATGAAATTCCCATGCGCTCGAACTTTTCGCTGTAAAAGGCCATCATCAGCACTTTTGGTGAGCAGCCTCTTTTGGGTATAGTCTTCTACCCAATTTGCCCATAGATTAGGATGCTGCAAATAGTCTGGCTGTGCTGCCACATCACTATTAGAACTGCCATGCCAAACCCGGGTGCGAGTTCGTTCTAAAGCCACAATAAAAGATAGGATGAGGGCTATTAATCCATGTAAACCAATAAATAGGGCAGAGATTGGCATAGATGTCAAAAACCTCAGAGACGCGAATGAATACTTCAACGATAAGATTAGAGGTGTCGCGATCGCCTTACTAGTCCCCAAATGAGTACAGTTTCGTGAAGTGTTCTCCCTTTCTAGAACAAATTGTTGCTGCCCAAAGTGAGCTTGAACTGCGCGCTCATTTCCTCAATGCGGCTGGTCAAGCAATGGGTGCTAAAGCCTGGGGTTGGGATTTCTTAAATTATCACGGTCAAGTTTTGGCTGCTGATTTGGTTGGGCTGCCGGATCGCTTTAAAAGTGACTACCAAACGCTAGGCCAAACTGTAGATTCCCTCAGTCGCTTAATGATTGAGCAGCATATACCCGTGCATAACTTGTCTATTTATACCCCTCAGCATTGGAAACGAACTCGACTCTATCAAGATCTGTTTCGGCCTTATGGGATGGAATCTGCGATGGTGGGGCCGCTGATTGGTCAGGGGTACTTGATGGGTGGCATTTATTTTCTACGCGATCGCCAGTTTCCTCCTTTCTGCGATCGCGATCTTCTGTATCTAAGTACTCTTTGCCAATACATTTCAGTTCGCCTTGCTACCTTACAGATTCCTGTGAGGATGGCAGACTTGCCTCATTCATCTGGCTTAACCCGTCGTGAGTTAGAAATTGCTGACTTGGTGGCTCAGGGGCTAACTAATCGAGAAATTGGTATATGCTTAAATATCAGCCAGGAAGGGGTGAAGCAAGCCCTCAAGCGGATGTTTCGTAAGCTGAATGTTTCAGCCCGGTCTGCAATGGTGGCAAAATTGAAGGGTTAAGGCAAGCAAGAAACCTACCCCCATGACCCTCACCCCGCTCAGTTGGACAGAACTAGAAGCCCTCACCGACTATCAAATCGATACCGTCAATGGGCCAACCAATGCTCAAGCCCAATTGCGTTTATTTGATTCCGA
>CBIHQL010000864.1:0-1605 GCA_966211855.1 uncultured bacterium | reverse complement strand
AACAGCCATAATCAAACTGCCAACGATCAGGGTTGTAGAGAGTTTGGAACTCAGTGCAATAACCATTGCTATCAGAAGGACAACCAGCAAGCTACAGATGCTCGTCAGCAGCCATTTTGCCCATTTTCGCCCCTGAATGACAAAGTACATCACCACAATGGTTAGCAAGATTCGACCAATAGCCCACTTGTCCTGTGCCATGATTACCAACGCCGTATCTAGGCCACAGAGCACCAGAAACATACCAAGTAATTGATTGCGGGCTTTCAAAGCAGCTTGGTCGAGTTGGAGCATAGGTGTGGTAATGCAGGTTGGGTGCTGGTTATTGATCGTGGAATTATTGTACGGATTTTAAAGAGCCTGCTTGTTATTTCGCTCTTAGTATTCAGATGTAGAGAAGAGTTTCATTGGGTTAGCGATCGCTCTCGTGATCAATTCAAACTATCTGAACTGATGAGTCAGGCAGCAGAATTCTACAAGTTTTCACCGCTTCCCAAGAGCCTCGTGCTACTCTGTTGGACATTATTATTGTCTGGTACAGTAATTAGTAGTTTTGTACTTATTTTGATCTGGTTCGCTGGTGGTGTACGTCAAACGGGTAGAACTCTCTAATTTCAAGTCTTTTGGCGGCACGACTCCGGTTCCGTTGCTCCCAGGTTTTACCGTGGTTTCTGGTCCCAACGGATCAGGGAAATCAAATATTTTGGATGCGCTGCTGTTTGCTCTGGGTTTGTCTAGCTCAAAAGGGATGCGGGCGGAGCGTTTGCCCGATTTGGTCAACAACCAGCAGACCGCGAGAGGGCGATCGACGGTTGAGGCCAGCGTCACTGTCACCTTTGACCTCGAAGACGAGCTGGCAAACCTAGTTGCTGAAGACCCCACCGCAGAGAATAAATTTAAGCTGCAAAATTCAGAATCCACTGATTGGACTGTTACCCGCAAACTCCGCGTCACCCAACAGGGCACCTATACCTCTAACTACTACATCAACGGTGAACCTTGCACCCTGACTGAACTCCACGAGCATCTGCATCGCTTGCGGATCTACCCGGAAGGCTACAACGTCGTGTTGCAGGGGGATGTCACCAGCATCATTTCGATGAACCCCCGCGAACGACGGGCGATTATTGATGAACTGGCAGGGGTGGCATCGTTCGATCGCAAGATTAATCAGGCGAAAGAAAAGTTGGATGCGGTCAAAGAGCGAGAAGATCGTTGCCACATTGTCGAGAAAGAATTGGTCGTACAACGCGATCGCTTGGCGCAAGACCGGGTGAAAGCTGAGAAATATCAACGGCTGCGGCAAGAACTGCAAAACAAAGAACAGTGGGAAGGTGTGCTAGTTTGGCGTACCCAACAACGACAAGCTGAACAGCTCAGACAACAAATTCAGGCAGGCGATCGCAACACCACTGAGCTAACCGAGCAGTTGGCCCAAGTTACTACCGAAGTGCAGCAAGCGATCGCAGAACTCGAAGAACTAAATACGCGCGTCAAAGCTCTGGGCGAAGAAGAACAACTGGCGCTCCAAGCCACGCTAGCTACCCGTGAGGCAGAACTACGGCAACTACAGCGGCAAGAGCAAGATCTAACCAAAGCCAGTCA
>CBIHQL010000863.1:0-1607 GCA_966211855.1 uncultured bacterium | reverse complement strand
CATCCAATCTAGGAATAGGTTGCCATAACAAACCTGCTCCTACCCCTGCAAGAAACTTATTGCCGTTAATATTATTAGGATTGTCATTGACGTTCCAAACAGCTCCCAAATCGGCAAAAGGAGATAACTGTAATGTAGGAATGCCTGCTTCGTTGCGTTGTAAAGCGATGCGATCTTCTAATGAAAAGCGGATGCCGTTATCACCGGAACGAACATTTTGCCGAAATCCTCGTACGGACTGCCCTCCTCCAATCACAAATTGTTGAGAGGGTAGAAGGCTGTCGGGAGTGATTTGCAAATCTAGTTGAGCAATCAAAAGCTGATTATTACTCAGGCGTTGAACGCGTTGAGCCTGTCCTAACCAGCTAAAGAAGCGCCCGTCTGGAATTGGGGATGGATTCACAGTGGCATCAAAGACATCGAATCCCACGTTAAATTGGGAGCGCAGTGCCCAAGCCCCCTGAGTATCGCGCTTGATATAGTCTTGTCCAAACTTTAAGACACGGGTATGACTAGTTCCATCAAGCTCTGTGCCAATGGCGAATGGTGTAGGGATATCATTAAACAGAAAAGTCTGACCATCTTGGAATGTAAAGCCTAAAGATAGGGCAAACTCTTCACGAGGCGAGCGCACCAACGGTTGACGGTAGCTAATCTCATATAAATTCGAACTGCCTCGAATTCCTAATTTAGAAAATTCGGGGTCTGTAATTTTGTAATCATTGGGGGCAGCTCGTAGCTGAATTGTTCCGTTCATTGCATTAAGAGGAACACGGTAGCTAAAGTCGTATTGTTCTGCTCCTCCTGTTGTAGAAACGTAGTAAGAAGCGGCAAGCTGATCTCCTAAACCTATGAGATTCCGATGAACAGCACTGATACCTATACGTTCTGAACCAACGCTCGGAGGAGAATAGTTATCAGCACTGAGATAAAGGTCAAACGGATCAGCTTCCGTAACACGAGTTGTTAGAATGCTCTCTCCAAGTTGATCGCCAGCGCGTAAACTCGCTTCTACATTCTTAAATAAAGGATCTGCCTTCAGCAAACGTAGTTGATCTTCTAAGGCATCTTGCTTTAAGGGCTTGCCTGTGCCGAGACGAATTCGATTGCGGATATAGGCAGTGTTAACACGATTGTTGCCCTCGACATCAATCTGTTCTAAGCTACCCTCAACCACCCGGATTTGAACTACGCCATCCGTGATGGTCTGGTTAACTAGAATAGCTCTAGAAGTGATATATCCTTGGTCTAAATAAAGCTGCGTAATAGCATCTGCAACGGCACGTAGTTCTTCTAAGGTGAGTGACTTCCCTTCGTAAGGTTGTGCCACTGCGTTGATTTCTTGATCATTGAAGATCGTACTGCCAACAACTTCAATTTTCTTGACCAGCACGCTAGCGTCTGTCGGCTCTACAGTAGGCTCACTAGGTGTCGGTGTGGGTAGAATCGGTTCCGTAGTTTCTGGCGTTGCAGGTTCGAGAGTAGGGGGGGGTTGTAGAAAGCGATCTTGATTGGGATCAGTCCGTGGATTTGGTACCGCTTGAGTTACGTCAGTAGGTAACTGAGCTGTAACAGCTATAGATGTTGCTCGACTCGGCATTACCATG
>CBIHQL010000862.1:0-1614 GCA_966211855.1 uncultured bacterium | reverse complement strand
TCATTCCTATCGGCACAACTCATGTGGTGGCTGCACTCAGCGACAAGCCAGCTCGCGGATTGGTCATTGCTGCCCCTAGTGCCTTTGCCCAACTGATTGCAGCGGTAGGAACACAAGATGAAACCACGGCATCAGATATGGCTCTATTTGAGCGCATGAGTGCTGAGATTGGTGATGAAATTTTAGGCCCACCCGGAACTTTACCCGCTGTTGCGATGAGGATATAGCAACTCTACTGTCCTAAACTCCATGACTGTGATTAACCGTTCATGCTGTAAGGAGATGATTGATGCAATTCCACAGATCTGCAATTCGTGCCACCTTGGCACTCGCCATCATCGTTGGTGTGCAATCATCAACCCAGGCCACGACCAAATACAATTCTATTGTCAAACAACCTGAGTTGGCAGCAAAATTACCTGACATAGCACTTCAGCCTAAGACAAAGGCTACAACCACTTCCATCAATCAGGCTGGACAAACTTTTTTTGATCATTCTCCCATGCTAATTCGGGTGGCATCCTCTCAGATGGGAGCAAACATACCCTCCATTTACAAATTCACGCTAACCGTGCCTCCAGATGCTGGGCAACCACTAAAGTCGGTGACAATTACTCAGGCTAAGAATGCAGAAACCATCAAATTTGATCTCCGCAAAAGTAGCGCCTATATCGGCAGACAGCTTACAGCGGATTCTGAAGTTCCTTTGATCAGTATGAGTGGTGATCAGCCTGCTAACCCAGGTGAGATAGCGATCGCGTTTGCTCAGCCTGTTTTGCCTGGAAACACGGTGACGATCGCCCTTGCAGTCCAGAAAAACCCTGTTGGCAGAGGAGTTTATCTGTTCGGTGTAACTGCTTATCCCGAAGGAGAGAACGGGCTAGGGCAGTTCTTAGGCTATGGGCGAATCGACTTCGACGGCAGCTCAAACTAAATAGATTTTCGTTCTCTGATTCCAGAGATGAATTGAACCCACATCAAACCTACTAACCGAAAGGAGATCAAGATGAGTAGCAGTTCTATCACTAGTCAAAAGATGAAGCTCGAAGTTGTGGTGTTGCCCGTTGCCGATGTCGATCGCTCCAAGGATTTCTACAAAACGTTGGGATGGCGGCTGGATGGCGACTTTGTTACCGATGACAGCTTCCGGGTGGTGCAATTGACTCCGCCTGGCTCAGAGTGCTCCATCATTTTTGGTAAAGGAATTTCATCAGCCGTGCCAGGTTCAGTTCAAGGTCTGTACCTGGTCGTTTATGACATTGAGGCAGCCCGCGCCGAACTCGTGGATCGAGGTGTTGAGGTGAGTGAGATATTTCACGACATTGGCGGCATCTTCCCTCACGCTGGCACTGAGGGACGGGTACCAGGTCCCGAGCCGGAACGGAGCGACTATGGCTCCTATGCCTCGTTTAGTGATCCAGACGGCAACGGTTGGGTGCTTCAGGAGATCAAGACGCGGAAGCCTGGACGGTAACTATTTACTACCAAACCCAGATGCGAGGTGCCTCGAATGCCAAGGCAAAACGCGAACTAAATTTTCAGCCGCGATCGTTGGAGTGGGTGGTTGGAACTGCCGTAGCTCATGCTAACTAACCTTATTTGAGGGAGCGTGGC
>CBIHQL010000861.1:0-1614 GCA_966211855.1 uncultured bacterium | reverse complement strand
GCACTGGTACTACATCAATCAACTCAATTGGCCTGCGATCGCGGCGGCGCAACAGCATGACATGGGCGTGTTTATCATCAGCCCCAACAACAAAGGGGGTGATCTCTACAAACCACCCCAAAAACTGGTGGACTTGTGCGCCCCCCTCAGCCCGATGGTATTTAATGATCTGTTCTGCCTGAGCCGCCCACAGATTCATACTCTCAGCATTGGTGCCGCTCGTCCTAGCGACTTTGACGAACACCTAAAAACCTTAGAGCTGCTCGATCGTGCCGACGAGATTTTGCCTCCCATTCTCGCCAGGTTAGAGCAAGCAGGTATTGAAGCATTGGGTGAAGAGTGGTGGAAAACTTGGCATATCGGCCTGCCTACCCCTGACGAAACTCCGGGTGGCTTGAATATTCACACCATTCTTTGGTTGAGAAATCTAGCGATCGCCTACGACATGGTGGAGTATGGCAAGATGCGCTACAACTTGCTGGGGCAGGCTGATCACTGGTTCCCTGGTGCCAGAGCCAACAAAGTTGCTGAGCTAGATTTGCGGCAATGTTTAGCGAATAGCCCTCATGCTGACAAAATCCCCACTTTATTAGCAGAAGCTCATGAGTTGTTGGGTAGCGCCACCGTGCAGCGGTTATCACAAAGCTGAGCCATCTAACCTGCTTAACCTTTGCCCCCAATTGAGCTACAGTTCCAAAGAGTTGACCCCGCTTTCGGGACTTTTTCATCGTTTGTTGGCGACTGCTATGACCAAACTGCAAGCACTGATTTTTGATGTTGATGGCACCTTAGCGGATACCGAGCGGGATGGTCATCGGGTGGCCTTTAATCGCGCCTTTGCCGAAGCTGGCTTAGATTGGGACTGGACAGTTGAACTCTATGGCGAACTACTTGCCGTCACCGGAGGTAAAGAGCGAATCAAGTTTTACCTCGATCGCTATAATCGCAACTTCCAGCGTCCGCAAAACCTAGACGAATTTGTGGCTGGATTGCACAAAGCCAAAACCAAGCACTACACCCAACTGCTCAGAGAAGGCGGCATCCCCCTACGGCCTGGGGTCAAACGATTACTCGATGAAGCCCGCGATCGCGGATTTCGATTAGCGATCGCCACGACCACCACCCCGGCAAACGTGACCGCACTGTTAGAGAGTACGCTGGGTCACGAAAGTATCTCTTGGTTTGAGGTGATCGCCGCTGGAGATATTGTGCCTGCTAAAAAACCCGCACCTGATATCTACTTCTATGCCTTAGAAGCGATGAAGTTAGCACCCGAAGCTTGCATAGCCTTTGAAGACTCAGAGAATGGCTTAATTTCTGCCGCCAAAGCCAATTTACCCACCATTGTCACGATCAACGACTACACCCAAAATCACAATTTTGATGGAGCAGTTGTCGTGCTCGATCATTTGGGTGATCCTGGAATGCCTTTTAAAGTGCTAGCTGGGGATGTTGGCTGGACAACTTATCTTGATTTAGATTTGGTGCAGCATTTACATCAACGGGCGATCGCTTAAATGTCGCTAACGCTTGCTAACTGCTAGGTTTTAGATCTCGAAAATCCGAGCCTTGGGGGAGCTTCCCCCAAACCCCCTGCTGGAGGACGGCTGCGTC
>CBIHQL010000860.1:0-1616 GCA_966211855.1 uncultured bacterium | reverse complement strand
CCTCCAAGTTGCCCGTCGCCCTGGAGATCCACCATTGTGGCACCTTGATGTCGTGATCATGGGCAAGTACAGCAACGTTGTTTTGGCAAATGCTGAGAACTTGATCGTGACAGCGGCGCATCAGGTGAGCGCTCAACAGTCGAGTGTGCGACCGATTTTAACTGGGCAACCCTACGAAATTCCGCCAGCCTTAACCGATCCGGCCCCTAACCTGAGTGAATCGTTTGCGCGGTGGCAAGAGCGAGTTAGTTTAATTCCGGGTCTGTTGCGGCGTAATTTGCTCAAAAGTTACCGGGGCTTAAGCTCGGCGCTGGTGCTGTCAATGTTGCAAGCAGCGGAGATTGAGGCTGACCAAGCAACCGAAACATTATCAGAATCGGGTTGGCAGCAGTTATTTCAGCAGTGGCAAGCTTGGTTGCGATCGCTGGAGTCGGGTCAATTTCAACCGGGTTGGACAGCGTCTGGCTATACCGTCATGGGTTGGGGGATGGTGCAGCCTGTCGAGTCAGTGCAGCGCTTGCTCAACGACTACTACACAGCACAACTGAATCGCCAAGAATTTGTGCAACTGCACCATCAACTCGGTCAGCGACTCAGCTATTTGTTAGGGAAACTGCGACAGAAAGCGCACACTTTTCAGGAGCGCTTGGCTCAGTCAGACAAAGCTGATCTCTATCGTCAGCAAGCTGATTTGTTGATGGCTCATCTGCATGAGTGGCAACCAGGACTGACAACAATTACTTTGGCTGATTTCGAGACAGGTGAACCGATCGCGATCGCCCTAGAACCCGAAAAAAATGCGGTGCAAAACGCCCAAGCTTTGTACAAGCGGCACCAAAAACTCAAGCGATCGCGATTGGCGGTAGAACCCTTATTGGCAGAAGTCGCTGCAGAAATCGCCTATCTAGAGCAAGTTGAAGCCGCACTTTTACAGCTTGATGCCTATCAGGCTCCAGACGATTTGTTAGCTCTAGAAGAAATTCGCGAAGAACTGATTCAACAAAACTATTTAGCTATACCCGATTATCGCAACCGCCAAGATGCTAAAACCACTGAGTTTTATCGCTGTCGCACCCCTAGCGGATTTGAGGTCTTGGTTGGGCGCAACAATCGCCAGAATGATCAACTGACTTTTCGTTTGGCAGGCGACTACGACCTCTGGTTTCATACCCAAGAAATTCCGGGGAGCCACTTGCTGTTGCGATTAGACCCTGGAGCTGCACCCGAAGACACCGATTTACAATACTGCGCAGATGTGGCTGCTTACTTTAGTCGCGCCCGCCAAAGTGAGCAAGTACCCGTGATCTACACACAACCCCGCCATGTTTATAAGCCCAAGGGAGCAAAACCGGGGATGGCAATTTATAAACAAGAGCAAGTCATTTGGGGACAACCCCAGCGAGGAGGGCGTTTTTTAGCAAACCCTGACATCTCTCCAATGGTAGAAGCCTGAAAAGCTCAGCTTCTATCAATGGTGTGGGGTAAAGCTGTCAACAATCCTGTAAATATTCGTGACAAAAAGTTTGTGTATCTTGTTACAATACCCTTGGAGAAGGGAAAGATAATCCCATAGCCCCCTGCAAGTGTGGGAACGCGCAGTTGGGTTTCCTCCAAGT
>CBIHQL010000859.1:0-1620 GCA_966211855.1 uncultured bacterium | reverse complement strand
ACATGGCTTCCCTTTTGCCTCACAACCTCAAAACCCATCTTTTGAAGTGCTGTAATCAGTTCTAATCCTGTTAGATTTGGCAGCTTCGCCATTAGACCACCACTCTCTGAATACCAATAAATTCAGTGGTTGACTCTTCTTCGATTTCTTCAAGGCATAGTTCGATAACCTCACGGATGTTCTGCATCAGTTCATCAATGGTCTCCCCCTGGCTATAGCACGCTTTTAGTTGCGGAACTTCACCTACATAAATTCCATCTTCATCGCGTTCAATTACGACATAAAATTCTTTGTTTTTCATGGTTCTGCCCTCTCTGGTATCAATTTGATGTCCAAAATTTCATAAATCAAATTTAAGCAAAATTATTGCACTGCCCCCTTGTTCAAGTATTCGCTAAGACTTGAATTTGGGCAAGGTTGAGAGGTTCTTCCAGGGCTGAGGGGTTAGGTTGATAGCTTTTGAAAATGCTTGTAGGGACGAATTTAGTTAGTAGCCGATTCATCAAGATGATCATCTACTTCCTAAGCTCGTCCCTACCATTACCTAGAGTTGTGAAACTGACTAAGCGATCGCAGCAGCTTCAGCTTTCACGCTGGCATAGGCCCAATCTAGCCAGGGCAACAATGCTTTGATGTCAGCGGTTTCTACGGTTGCGCCACCCCAGATCCGCAGACCCGGAGGTGCAGAGCGGTAGGGAGCCACATCATAGGCCACGCCTTGCTTTTCTAGCAACTTCGCGAGTTTCTTGGCACAGGTGGCTTGGTCTTCAGGGCTGAGACTGGCAAACCAAGGATCGGCAATTTTCAGGCAGATAGAAGTGCAGGAACGGGTTTCAGGAGTCTCCGCCAAGAAATCGACCCAATCGCGTTGAGCCACCCATTCAGCGATCGCGGCTAAGTTAGCTTCACTGCGACGAATCAAGCCAGGTAAGCCACCCACACTATCAGCCCAATTCAAGGCATCAATGGCATCTTCAACACACAACATTGACGGGGTGTTGATCGTGTCGCCTTTGAAAACGCCTTCAATTAACTTGCCTTTTTGGGTGAGGCGGAAAATCTTTGGCAAAGGCCAAGCGGGTGTATAGCTTTCCAGACGCTCGACGGCACGGGGCGACAATACAATCACACCGTGTTGAGCTTCACCACCCAAAACTTTTTGCCAGGAGTAAGTCAAGACATCGATCTTGTCCCAAGGAATTTCCATCGCAAACACCGCAGAGGTGGCATCGCAAATGGTAAGCCCTTGGCGATCGCTCGGAATCCAATCTCCATTCGGAACTCTCACCCCCGATGTGGTGCCGTTCCACAGAAAGACAACATCGTGGCTAAAATTAACTTGGCCTAAATCTGGCAAACTACCGTAGGGTGCCTTGATCAGGTTGACATCTGCCAACTTCAGCTCATCAAGAACATCTTTGACCCACTCTTGACCAAAACTCTCCCAGGCGAGAATATCAATGGGGCGTTGACCAAGCAGCGACCACAAAGCCATTTCGACGGCTCCGGTGTCAGAGGCAGGCACGATCCCTAGACGGTAATCAGCCGGGACACCCAAAATTTGCTTAGAGTGCTCAATCACCTCTGCCAGTTTTGCTTTACCGTCTGCCGAGCGGTGAG
>CBIHQL010000858.1:0-1621 GCA_966211855.1 uncultured bacterium | reverse complement strand
AATTCGAGGCAATGGACACCCTGTAGTCAGCCTCTAGTCAGTTTTAGATTTTGGATTTTAGATTTAATCTACAAATTCCAAAATCTAAAATGCAAAATTTAGGGCTGGGGTGGCTGCATGGACATTAAAAAAATTGCCAAAGATACGACCAAGGTGCTGACCAGCTACCTGACCTATCAGGCAATGCGAACTGTCCTGGCTCAGTTAACTGAAACGAACCCGCCTTTAGCGCTCTGGTTACATCACTTCTCAGGTAAAAACGCTATTCAAGATGGCGAAACTTACCTAGAAGCCCTTTTACAGGAAAACCGAGAGTTGGCGTTTCGGATCATGACAGTCAGAGAACATCTGGCTGAAGCTGTGACAGATTTCTTGCCTGAGATGGCTCGCGAAACTATTAAGCAGGCCAACATGGAGCATCGTCGCCAGCATCTAGAGCGAATCACGCAGTTAACAATGCCTGAATCAGTCGCTCAGCCCGAACAGCCTCAAGATGCTGAATCAGATCGAGATAACCTCGCCGGTTAGTTTCGAGCTTTAATCCACCTAAAGTTGAAGGAACGCAACAGAACCCATGAGAACTCTACCTAAAGAGCGTCGTTACGAAACTCTGTCTTACCTCCCCCCTCTGTCTGACGCTCAAATCACCAGACAGCTCCAGTACATCCTCGACCAAGGCTACATCCCCGCTGTTGAATTCAGTGAAGATTCTGCCCCTGAGCAACACTACTGGACTCTGTGGAAGTTGCCTCTGTTCGGCGCATCCAGCACCCAAGAAGTTCTCAACGAAGTGCGCGCTTGCCGTTCTGAGTACTCTGGTTCTTACATCCGTGTTGTTGGTTTCGACAACATCAAGCAGTGCCAAGTGTTGAGCTTCATCGTTCACAAGCCCAACAACAACCGCTACTAAGCTTTGTTTGCTGAGTGAGCCAGGACTATACTTTGCCTGTGCTTAATATCAACCTAGTGCAATCACTCTCCTAGGTGAAAAGTCTGGAGGGGTAGAAAACTCTACCTCTCCTTATTTATTTAGGCTAATAAAATTGAGTCGCTAAATTCTGCGATCGCTTGTGTCATAAAACCTTAACATTAGATTCTAGGCCCAGCAGTTTACCCCCTAACGCCATGAGTTTCTACATCGCGCCGCGCTTCTTAGACAAGCTAGCCGTTCACATTACCAAGAACTTCTTAGATTTACCCAATGTGCGGGTGCCACTGATTTTGGGCATTCACGGTCGTAAAGGCGAAGGAAAATCTTTTCAATGCGAACTCGTCTTTGAGCGCATGGGTGTAGAAGTGGTACACATGTCGGCGGGTGAGTTGGAAAGCCCAGATGCCGGAGACCCAGCGCGGTTGATTCGCCTACGTTATCGGGAAGCTGCCGAACTGATTCGCACCAGAGGCCGGATGACAGTGCTGATGATCAATGACTTGGATGCGGGTGCAGGTCGCTTAGATCAGGGGACGCAATACACCGTCAACACGCAGTTGGTAAACGGCACACTGATGAATATTGCCGACAACCCAACCAATGTGCAGTTACCCGGCAGTTACGATTCCACCCCGCTCCATCGAGTGCCGATTATTGTGACGGGGAACGACTTCTCAACGCTGTATGCCC
>CBIHQL010000857.1:0-1638 GCA_966211855.1 uncultured bacterium | reverse complement strand
AAGGAGAGGGGTTTGGGGAGAGGTCAATTAGGTCAATTTTGCACACGGTTGAGGGCACTAACCAGGGCTTTGATTGAGGCAGTGTTGATGTTGGTATCTACCCCAGCACCAAACCAGCGATCGCCTTGGTCATTTTGTACCTGAATATAGGCCACCGCTTTAGAGTCAGCACCTTGGCTGAGAGCGTGTTCGTGGTAGTCGATCAGCCTGATAGTGCCAACGAGTTGCTGTTGCCGTAACCCCTTCATAAATGCATCGATCGGGCCATTGCCTTGTCCGGTGATGGTTTGTTCATTGGCATTGACTTTAAGAGTCGCCTGACAAGTCACAGTTTCACTCTCTTCCGATTCATTGATGAGCTTGAACGCCTTAAGTTCTAAGGGCGATCGCTGGTCAAGGTACTCGCTAAAGAAAGCATTCCAAATCATCTCAGAAGAGACTTCTTTACCCGTGCGATCGGCAATTTGTTGAATGATCCGCGAAAACTCTTGCTGCATCAGCTTAGGCAACTGGAATCCAAATTCCTTTTGCAGGATATAGGCAATCCCACCTTTACCCGATTGGCTATTGATCCGGATAATTGCCTCATAATTTCTGCCTAAATCTGCGGGGTCGATAGGGAGATAGGGAACTTCCCAAGCGGCATTTTCCCGTTGAGTATAGTCAGCCATCCCTTTATTGATCGCGTCTTGGTGCGACCCAGAGAAAGCTGTAAACACCAGATCACCTGAATACGGATGACGAATATGCACAGGGATATTGGTGCATTGCTCAGCAATTTCAATCACTTCATCGATATTGCTGAAGTCTAATCTGGGGTCAATACCTTGTGTATAGAGATTCAAAGCCAAGGTGACAATATCAACGTTGCCTGTACGCTCACCATTGCCAAACAATGTACCCTCAATGCGATCGCCCCCCGCCATTAACCCCAATTCTGCGGCTGCAACTGCCGTGCCTCGGTCGTTGTGTGTGTGCAAACTGATAATTGCTTTGTCGCGATCGCGCAACTTGCGGCAGAACCATTCAACTTGGTCGGCGTAAGTATTGGGCGTAGACATCTCCACTGTGGCAGGCAAATTGAGGATTATCTTCTCCTCAACCGTTGGCTCCCAAGCTTCCATCACTGCTTCACAGATCTCCACTGCAAAGTCAATTTCAGTGCCTGTGAAGCTTTCAGGAGAATACTCAAACCGAACTTTTGTATCAGGAATGGATTGCACCAATTCCTTCACTAGTTTTGTGCCCCGCACTGCCAAATCAACAATCTCCGGCTTATCCATGCGAAACACCACCCGTCGCTGCAACGTAGAGGTGGAATTATAGAGGTGCAAAATGGCCTGCTTACAGCCTTTTAAAGCCTCGAACGTTCGGTGCAGCAAGTGTTCTCGCGCTTGGGTCAGCACTTGGATCGTGACATCTTCGGGAATCAGATTTTGATCAATCAGGGTTCTCAGAAATGTATATTCAGTCTCAGATGCCGCCGGAAAACCAACCTCAATTTCTTTAAACCCCAGCTTCACCAACAGATTGAACATCTTGAGCTTCTTGTCGATGTTCATCGGCTCGACCAGAGCTTGATTACCATCCCGCAGATCGACCGAACACCAGATGGGTGCTGCCTGAAGCATTTGATTG
>CBIHQL010000856.1:0-1638 GCA_966211855.1 uncultured bacterium | reverse complement strand
CCGTGGCAAAATCATGGGTCTAGAAGAAGCATTGCCCCTCGCTGATGTGGTCGTTTGGGTTGCCAGTATGCCGAAAGGGGTAGAGATTGACCCCGCCGTCCTCAAGCATCCTTGCTTGTTGATTGACGGAGGTTACCCCAAAAACTTAGCAACTAAGGTTCAGCATCCTGAAGTACACGTCCTTAACGGTGGCATTGTCGAGCACTCCCTAGACATCGATTGGCGGATCATGCAAATCGTCAGTATGGATGTGCCAGCGCGCCAACTATTTGCCTGCTTTGCCGAATCGATGCTGCTGGAATTTGAAAAGTGGTACACCAATTTTTCTTGGGGTCGTAACCAGATCACCGTCGAAAAAATGGAGCAAATTGGGCAAGCATCAGTCAAGCACGGCTTCCGTCCTTTGTTGCTGTAGGGTAGTTTGCCCTTGAGGATTGGGGCAGCGAGACAATCAGAGATTGTTTGGTCTGAGGGCACAAGAAACGGTAGCCTAGTTGCAAGGCGAAGGTGCGAAGCCCTCACAATATTTCTGTAATTGTTACTTCGGAGTAGCACGACACTGGCATGGCAACGACTGAACGCAGGCCGATTCTTCTGGATTTTGAGAAGCCTCTCGCGGAGTTAGAAGCACGCATCCGTCAAATTCGCGAACTTGCGGAAGAAAATGACGTCGATGTTTCTGACCAGATCCGTCAGCTTGAGGCGCGAGCTTTGCAACTTCGCCAAGAAATTTTTAGCAGTTTATCCCCGGCCCAGCGGTTGCAGGTGGCGCGTCACCCTCGGCGTCCGAGCACGCTGGACTACATCCAAGTGATTAGTGACGAGTGGTTAGAGTTGCATGGCGATCGCGGCGGGTTTGACGACCCTGCTTTAGTCGGCGGGGTGGCTCGCTTAGCTGGACGGCCTGTGGTGATGTTGGGCCATCAAAAAGGTCGCGACACTAAAGATAACGTAGCTCGTAACTTCGGGCAGGCGGCTCCAGGTGGCTATCGCAAAGCCATTCGCTTGATGGAACATGCCGATCGCTTTGGAATGCCGATTCTCACGTTTATCAACACCCCTGGAGCTTGGGCGGGGTTAGAGGCTGAGAGTTTTGGTCAAGGTGAAGCGATCGCCTACAACTTGCGAGAAATGTTTCGGTTGAGTGTACCGATCATTTGCACGGTGATTGGCGAAGGTGGCTCTGGAGGGGCGCTTGGCATTGGTGTGGGCGATCGCCTGCTGATGTTTGAGCATTCGGTTTACTACGTCGCTAGCCCAGAAGCTTGTGCCTCGATCTTGTGGAAGGATGCCAGCCGTTCTCCGCAAGCCGCAGAAGCCCTGAAAATTAGTGCTTGGGATTTGAAGAGCCTCGGCATTTTAGATCAGTTGATTCCAGAGCCAGTGGGTGGCGCTCATTCTAATCCTTTAGAAGCGGCGGCTACGCTGAAGACGGCTCTGTTGCAGCACCTCGACGAGTTGAGTCAAATGACCGACCAACAACGGCGAGACCTGCGCTACCAGAAGTTCCGCAACATGGGTATGTTCTTGGAGTCATCAGCGGAATAATCCCAAATATTAAGGCGATCGCTTCAGCAGGATCTAGGCAGGGGGAGTCTTTGGCGCTACCCTGTCTCTTGCTGATGCTAATGATCAGCC
>CBIHQL010000855.1:0-1646 GCA_966211855.1 uncultured bacterium | reverse complement strand
TCGGCTGGGGCTCGTCGGCCTGTTATTTTTCTCCTTAGCCCTGCGATTTTGGGGTCTGAGTCGGTTCAACACCTTTGTCTTTGATGAAGTTTATTTTGCCAAGTTTGCCAATAACTACCTGACCCAAACCCCTTTCTTTGATGGTCATCCTCCTCTCGCGAAATATCTGATTGCGATCGGGATCTGGTTTGCCAATCAAACGCCTTGGGGTACAGAAGGCGTAAAAAATGCACTGACAGGTTCTTTGCTGACTCCGTTTAGTTACCGCTGGCTGAATGCCTTTACTGGGGCTTGGATTCCGCTAGTGGTGGCTGCGATCGCCTACCAAATTAGTCGTCGCCGTAGTTATGCCCTCATTGCGGGTTTGTTTTCAGCTTTAGATGGCCTGTTTTTGGTGGAATCTCGCTATGCTCTCGTCAACGTCTACTTAATTTTGTTTGGGCTGTTAGGGCAGTGGTTTTTCTTGCGATCGCTCGACCACTCAGGCTGGAAACGTTGGCAGTGGTTGATCTTTGCAGGGATTGGCTTTGGGGCTTCGGCAGCGGTGAAGTGGAACGGGTTATGGTTTCTCTTTGGCGCTTATTTGCTGTGGGGTATGGCTTGGGTGTTGAAGCTGGGGCCTAGCTTGTTACGCGATCGCCCTGCTGTGGGTCAACGGCTAGCAACACCTTTGCAGAAGCTCACTCAGATCAAGCTGCTGGCACCACTCATCGCTGGGTTGGCGATCGTTCCGGTGATCGTTTACAGCATCTCTTGGATTCCCCACCTCCAGCTCAACCCCACGCCTGATTTCTGGGGTGTTCAGAAACGCATTTTGGAGTACCACGAGCATGTCGGGAATGGCCCAAAAGTGCATCCCTATTGTTCTAATTGGTACACGTGGATCTGGATGCAACGTCCGGTGGTTTACTTCTATGAAACGGCGTTGTCTCCGAATGATCCGGTGCCGATGAAGCCAGCGCTGCCATCTGGAACGGGTAAGTTAATTTATGATGTCCATGCGATGGGCAATCCGGCTTTGTGGTGGTTGTCGAGTGTTGCGATCGCGATCGTAATCTGGATGTTGCTTGATCGTTGCTTGGATTGGGTGAATCGCTCGTCTGTAGATGCTCCAGTGGGGGAGGTAGAGCGATCGCCGTATCATGCGATGGATATTTGGATTGGCACTTACCTGTTGGTGAACTATGTGGCGAATATCTTGCCTTGGATGAAGGTGACGCGCTGCACGTTTTTGTATCACTACATGGGTGCTTCGGTGTTTTCGTTGCTGGCGCTTGCCTGGTTGGTCGATCGCTGGTTGCACAGTCGCCGCTATTGGTTCCGTATTGCGGGGGTGACGGTGATTTTTCTGATTATTTTGGCGTTTGTGTTTTGGTTGCCGCTTTATTTAGGGTTGCCGTTGTCGCCGGGGGCGGCTCAGTTACGGCGGTGGTTGCCGACTTGGTAGTTTTGAGGGGCTATATAGGTTCGGCTCCCGCAGAATTGGGGGTTGGGGGGCAAATTGACACGTTGATCTCAATACTATTCAACTAAATCCGAGCCTTGGGGGAGTTTCCCCCAAACCCCCCCGGAGGGGCGGGTGCGGCCCCCACCCCCCCCCCAAAAAAAATTCAAACAAGACTGCGGGTTTATAAACCCCCCCCCAT
>CBIHQL010000854.1:0-1651 GCA_966211855.1 uncultured bacterium | reverse complement strand
GGGTCGCAACCGGGGCACCGAGGGTCAAGAAGGCAATGTTGCCATCCATCCAGCCGTGGGTGACTAGTGGCCCACCGAGAGGGAGCGACCAGGTAACCGCAGGTCGATTGGCAACTTGAGTTTCGCTGACCTTAAAGCTATATTTGCTCGCTATCACCTCATCTAGCTTTTTGAAGGTGGCTTCTGCAGCGCGGCGATTGGTGGCCTGTGCCATGACCATTAAGCCTACGGGTAGATCGGCAGGCGTTTTTTGAGGTGACGAGATCAGGGCGATCGCAAATTCACCCCCCATCCACTCCAGTAAAGCTTTGTCGAGGTCTAAACCTGTGGTCGATTGCAACCCAGCTCGCAAAATTTCTGGGTTGATCAAGCTGGCAGAATTTTGGGTGCCTGCTCCTTGAATATATTGCTGCCAAAACTGCTTGAAGCTGCCACCAGAAGCCATCATCAAAGTTGTAGCTGGGAGCCGTCCCGTCATGTTTTTGGCTGAGTTATCAACCGCAAATTTTCTCTGGCTATTGGGTTGCAGCCAGGCCACACTTTGCACATTGACGCCTTCAGGTTGCAAACTCAGGTTTGCCGCAAAACCTTGATATTGTTGACTGAGCTGCTCCGGGGCTACGGGTTGGTTGGCATTACGGGCGGCAACGGCGGCTGCGGTAGGGATGTTGACGTAGACCTGGGCAAACGGCTGATTGGTATTGAGTTTGCTAAAAGCATTGGTGTAACCAGGTGTATTCAGCAGAGAAGCTGCACCTTGAGCGGTGTCGATCGCTTGCTCGGTGGCTTGGGGGTCAGTACCGACAATCAGAAATCGTCCATCTAGCACGGCGGCTGAATATGTTTGCTGAGCTGCCCCCTTACTTTCGCGAATTTGCACACCTTTATAGCTGCGATCGCTCCATTGACCTGCGGTGGGTGGTTTGGCCTGAGTGAGTAATCGCTGTGCTTGAGCGGGGTTGGCGATCGGCAACACTAAAACAACCGATTGTTGCCCTGTGGGTGGAGCTGCGTTAGGCGTGGGTGATGGGCTGGGTGCTGCAGTAGGGGTGGTTGAGGTGGGTAAAAAGGCGAACGTAACTTCTCTGCCGACCCAGGGTTGAATGTCTTTTTGATAGTTATAACCGTTAGCTGTGAGCAGGCGATCGCGCCATTCAGCTAGGGTTTGGTCAAATAATTTTTGACTTTGAGTCGTGCCAAACTGTCGTAGGGTTGTCCACTGGCTGGATTCTGTTGAGACAGACACCGCCATCAGCGCATTTTGCGGAATCAAATTTGACCCCAGCGGTAGGTCAGCCACCCCTGTGTTTTGCCGCTGCATCCACCAATAGGTAGCGACGCCTCCCACAAGCACCAAACCTGCTGCCCCTAATGCCAAAGGCAGCACAAGTTTATTTTTCTTCTCAGTCATGACCCAAACTCGCTTTGCCAATCAGAATTCGACACGCCGTAGTCACTCTAGCAAAGAGGCGGCATCCTCACGAGAGGACAGCTAGCCTTGAATCGTGTGCTTTCATTAACAACTGGAGTTGCAAGTTATCCGGGTAAACCTGAGAGGTGAGTACTGGCTAGAGGAGAGCTAACCGCGCTGGAGTTGATGGGGTTGTAGAGTGTGTCTCGTTGTTGAGCCGGACGACCCAAGGACTGAATC
>CBIHQL010000853.1:0-1652 GCA_966211855.1 uncultured bacterium | reverse complement strand
GTGGTCATGGTCACTACCGAAAAGTAAAAAGCATCTAAAAAAGTACGAAAGACATCACCATTGAGAGGATGCTCGACTTGGTAGATCAGCCCAGAGTAGACAAAGATAATTGCCACTAATGTAAACAAAATCCGGGCGAAAATTACGCCATCTTCACTACTCACTCTGCCAAACAAGGCTGTACCTTCAACAAAGCGGATTAATCTTAAGATCCGAAACCAGCGAAACAATCGAATAAAACTGATATCGATCGCCCCTAGAAAGAAAGGCACGATCGCTAGTAGATCGATTACTGAATATAGGCTGAACAGATACTTAAGCTTTTGCTCAGCGCACCAGAGCCGCAGTAAATATTCGCAGGCAAAAATAGCTAGGATGATGTCATCAACCGCATTCAATTGCTCACGGGTTTCGGTTGCTAAGGGATAAGTTTCGGCAACAAAGATCCCGGAAGATAAGAGAACCAAAGCTGCGATCGCTAAGTTAAATCCTTGACCAATTGGAGTTTCAATATCTTCTAGATAGAATGCAACTTTTTGACGCAGCATGACCGAGCTTAAACTATTTCACACTCAGCTAATGAGTTTAGTAGATAGAGCATTAATTGTGCTGTGATCACACAATTCAGCTATGTATTGCGATCGCTAATTGACTTCAGCAGTGATTTCAATGGTGGGTGCTTTAAGTGGCAGACTCAGCGTAAATGTAGTTTGTCCGGCTGCGCTTGTGACTCGGATGTCACCCCCTAAATATTCGGCTAGCTTCTTAACCAAGGCTAACCCTAAACCTGTGCCTCCTTGCTTCCAACGATCGTTTTGAGGCACTCGATAGAACTTTTGAAAAATATTGGTTAATTCGGCTTCGGGAATTTCTGAACCCGAATTGCTGACACTGAGTTCGATAAAAGGTGAGTTTAGCCGAGCGATCGCGTCAATGCTACCTTCTGGTGGCGTGTACTTACAAGCATTATTCAGTAGCTCTGCTAAAACTCTTTCTAAGCTATTTTGATCAGAAACAATCGGTGGCAGTTCATCAAGAAATTGAACTTGAATGCTTTGTTGGCGATTTTTAGCGCGTTCTTGAAATGGCTCAACGATTTGAGGAAGCCACGTTTGCAAATCAATGAGTTCAGGGTTGAAGGGTTTGGCAGAAGCTTCTAATCGTTGTAGATCTAAAAGGTCATTAATCAAGTTGATTTCCCGTTCGCATTCGTCTTGCAAGATCTTGAGATAATGATCTTTCTGCTCTGGCGATCGCGCAATTTTGAGCATGTAAATTGCCATCTTCATGTTAGCCATTGGACTGCGCAGCTCATGAGAAACGGTACTCAAAAAGTCATCTTTGAGCAGATTCATCTTTTGCAGCTCGTCCATTTGCTGGCTTAGATTTGCCTCAACTTGCTTGCGTTGAGAAATATCTTCTAAGACCAATAACAATCCATCTAATTGATACAGCGGTTTTTCGAGTTCTGAAGATGTAGCTCGGTAGAGGAGGGGTTCTAGCGTGAGTGCCAACCAGCCCTGATCTCGCTGAAACTCATGAGTTGGCACTTGGCCTTGCTCTGCTAACTGCTCTAAATCACGCTGCCACTCCGCTAAACTTAACCACTCAGGAATGAGGCACGACTGCAAAGAATCGCCTACTTGAACCTG
>CBIHQL010000852.1:0-1653 GCA_966211855.1 uncultured bacterium | reverse complement strand
GCAATTTCGCGATCGACTGCTTCTGGGATGGAGTGGAGACCAGGTTCTAATTGACCTTTGTTCTTAACCAGGTATTCGCAAGCGAGGGCTTGGTTAGCAAAGCTCATATCCATCACCGCGCTGGGGTGGCCTTCTGCTGCGGCTAGGTTGACGAGACGACCTTCGCCCAAAACCACGACAGACTTACCATTCTGCAGACGGTATTCTTGGGTAAAGTTGCGCACGTCTTTAACTTCAGTGGCTTTCGCGCCCAAGGATTTTAGGTCGATTTCAATATCAAAGTGACCCGAGTTGCAAACGATCGCGCCGTCTTTCATCGCTTCAAAGTGTTCAGCCCGGATCACGTGCTTGTTGCCAGTGACGGTGATGAAGATATCGCCTTGAGGAGCTGCTTCAGCCATTGGCATCACACGGAAACCATCCATCACGGCTTCGATCGCTTTGATCGGATCAATTTCAGTCACGATCACATTGCCGCCCATACCTCTGGCCCGCAGTGCAGTACCTTTACCGCACCAGCCGTAGCCCGCAACCACAATAGTTTTGCCTGCTAACAGAATATTGGTAGCCCGAATGATGCCGTCGAGGGTAGACTGACCCGTGCCGTAGCGGTTGTCAAAGAAGTGCTTGGTGTCGGCATCGTTGACATTCATGGCGGGGAAGGTCAGTACGCCATCTTTGAGCATGGCTTTGAGGCGCACGATTCCGGTGGTGGTTTCTTCGGTGGTGCCAATCAGGTCGGCGATTTGCTCTTGCCGCTCTTGAATGAGGGTAGCGACGACATCACTCCCGTCATCAATGATGATGTTGGGACGGTGATCCAACGCGATTTGAACGTGGCGGTGGTAGGTGTCGTTATCTTCACCTTTTTGGGCAAAAACTGGGATGCCATAGTCAGCGACTAAGCTAGCAGCAACGTCATCTTGAGTGGAGAGAGGGTTGCTGGCAATCAGAATGGCATCAGCACCACCAGCTTTAAGCGCGATCGCCAAGTGAGCAGTTTCGGTGGTGACGTGACAGCAGGCAATGAGACGAATGCCTTCAAAGGGTTTTTCTTGAGCGAAGCGATCCCGAATTTGACGCAGGACTGGCATTTCCCGCCCCGCCCATTCGATCCGCTGTTTGCCCTGGGGCGCAAGCGCTAGATCCTTGACTTCGTGTTTCAACCGGAGGGGAGTCGCGGTCATGAAATTGCTTCCTTAAGAGACTGTTGAATTCACTGACTTAAACTAGCCTAACCGCAATTGTTAATGATCTGAAACGGATGGCTGAATCTTCCTGCTTGCTCCTGCAAACTTCAGTGCCGAAGAGCAAAATCAGTAGGGCGATCGCGCTCATTTCAAAATTTTCTTCAACTCAAAACTCACTTGAGTAGCTCCAGAAATTGAGGTCTACATTCAACTTTTCTCATTGCTCCATACAAAAACTCTAGAGGGGGGATGAAGGGCACTCACAAGCCACTGATAGTACAAAAATACTATAATGAAGCATGAGGAATCGCAGTTAAAACCTACAGACGAATTCAACTTTGGAGATGAGTTTTAGGGGTGATGATCCTCCCCAAATATCCTAATTTTGTAGTGATTTTCAACTACAATAGAGATGGGAAGATTCAAGTTCTAATTATGCAGATTGGTCGCTTTTTTTCGTTGC
>CBIHQL010000851.1:0-1654 GCA_966211855.1 uncultured bacterium | reverse complement strand
TCTCTTTTTACCCTTTACTTTCTTGTTGCCATCAAATCCCCTACTCATAGGTACGTGTAGTGGATACCCGGGAATCTGATAACCAGCGGTGTGTCGCTGCAATATGTGCCTACTAAACGGTCTTGTCCAGTAAAATCTCATCGTCTCGTACTGTCATGACATTTAATGATCGAGACTCTCCACCGGTGATTGCCATCTCCTCCTGTCGCTGCCCCACCGCGGGGTGAGGGACGGCTCCATACGGTGATGGCAGCGAGGCAATGGCATGCTGTTTTACCCAGTACTCCTTGCGTATCACAGCAGCCTTAGCCAGTTTGGCAACTCGCTCTGATTTCAGGGACTCATCGATGCCAAGAAGTTTATCCAATGGCGTCACATACCCTAAGGCGCTATGCAATCGACCATCGTTGTAATACTCGACAAACTGAGCGACAACTTTCTGAGCGTCTTCTAGGCTATCGGGCGACCTAGGCCGGATGGTCTGCTTTAGTTCGCGGTGCCAGCGTTCGATCTTGCCATTGCTTTGAGGATAGTAAGGGGAGGTCACGACGTGAGTCATGCCCGAAAGACGAACAAAAGTCTTGAAATCTTTAGCAATAAATTGTGGTCCTCTATCTGATATGATTCGAGGAGCAGCAGTGGGATACCTCTCAAGAGCGACTTGAAGCACTTGCTCAACGTCTTGTTCCGTCATGCATTCGCGAATTTCGTGATGAACGATATACCGGCTCCAGCCATCTAGGACCGAGCATAGGTAGTAAAAGGTACCACAGATGTTGAGGTAGCTCATATCAATGTGCCAATGCTCATGAGCTCTCTCAGGCTGCTGAAACCCTTTACCTTTTAACGAATCTTTTGGAGTTTCCTTATCAAGGACGCCCGCATCTGCAAGCACTCTATGGACGCTGCGAGGGCTGCAAGCAACGACGCTCTCATCTATCATCATGTAGCATAGCCGGCGATAGCCATTGCGTGGGTTCTTCTGATGAAAGGCTAGTATAGCGTCCTTTTCCTCGGGAGTTAACCACGTCTCCTTAGGCATGAGGCCATTATGCAGGTTTTGCTGCCCCTTGCGCTTAACCCAGTTGTAGTAGCGGTCACCAGTTACTCCAAGCATGCTGATTAAAGCACTAATAGCAAGGCCACTATATTTACTCCAAAAATCGACATAATCTACAATTTCGTCCCGGACTTCAGCAGGGACCCACTTGTTAGGTTGAAGGTCCCAATTGACTTTTTTGCAGAGAGGAGTTCCACCATTAGGTCACTTATTACCGCATTTTTCTGGTTCAATTTCGCTTCCATCTCGTTCATAGCGCTCTCGTAGCGTTGTGCCGCCCCTTCCCCTGTCTTGCGGTCATTCTTGCGTTCAAAGCAGCGCTCGCCGTTCTCAAATAGCTGGCTAACCCAAAGATAGATTTGGCTGGGTTTGATGTCATGTTCCTTTGCCAGCTCTGAAATTGGTTTCTTTTCGTGAAGATACGCCTTAACAATCTGCAATTTTAGGCTGTTAGCGGTGCTTTTTTTCTTGCGCATGATGATCTCCGATGATTTGAAAAAGTTATCGGCTGATCATCAGATTTCTTTAGGCCCGCTTCATTAGGATTTGCTCTTATTTTGATACAGAAGTGATTGTTCTCGACGAGACAAAAGC
>CBIHQL010000850.1:0-1657 GCA_966211855.1 uncultured bacterium | reverse complement strand
CATAACAAATGGGTGTTTTGAAAGTGCCAAGCCGCGATCGCCATCGGTGCAAACCCGACTGTTGCTGCCATCACCACCGACCGTCGCAAAATTTTTCCTTCTGTCAAGCCGAGAAAGTAGCCGTCTAACATATAGGCGATCGAGCCAAATCCTAGAACGGGCAACAACCAAATTACATATTGATTGATGCGCTGCAAAACGTCGGTGTGATTGGTGAGTAGACCAAAAAAGAAGTTAGGGTTGAAAATAAAGGCGATCGCAAACCCCAGCCCAAATATAAAACTGGTGCCCCCCGAAATCTTGAGTAAAGAACGTAAATAGTCGGTGGTGCCCTGACCCCGAAAAATCCCAGCTAAGCTCTCAGTGGCAAACGCTAACCCATCAATAAAATAGGCCGCTAACGTGACGACTTGCAGCAGCACGGTATTCGTAGCCAAGACGGTGGTACCAAACGTAGAGCTTAAATTGGTGAATACAGCAAAGGTAGAGATGAGAGCAAAGGTGCGGATAAGAATTTCGCGATTAAGAGTGAAAGCAGCTTTGAGGGCAACAGGTTCCCAAATTTTGGTAATCAGCGATCGCCAGTCTACTTCTTTAGTCTCTCGGCTCACTAACACTAACCCCGTCAGCAACATCAGATATTGACTGAGAGCAGTAGAATATCCTGCCCCAGCACTTTCCCAACCCCAACGCACCACAAAGAAGTAATCCATCATGGAGTTTGTGAGGTTGCTAATGGCAGAGAGCAACAAAACTTTGCCGCTTTGTTCTTTACCTAAAAACCAGCCAATCAAGACAAAGTTAATTAGTGTAGCCGGAGCCCCCCAAATCAAGGCGTTGTAATAAGCTTGACCTGCCAGTTTAACTTCTGCGGTGGCACTCAGGAGCGTAAAACCGATCGCTCTCAATGGCACTTGCAAAAGGAGAATGACTAAGCCGATTCCTAGTGCCACCAACCCATGCCGTAGACCAACCAGAAGAGCTGCATCGCGATCGCCCCGCCCAATTGCCTGAGCCGTCATGCCAGTGGTGCCCATGCGCAGAAAACCGAAAGTCCAATAAAGATAATTAAATAGGACGGTTGCCAATGCCACCCCTGCCAAATGCCGAATCTCCGCTAGATGTCCCAGGAAAGCAACGTCAATTAACCCTGCCAGCGGCACCATCAAGTTGGAAAGGATATTGACGCTCGCTAACCGATAAAACCGATGTAGAAAGCTAGGAGATGGCGATTTGGAAAACATAAGTTGATTAAAGTGATTTTGTAGCAGCTAGCCTCTAATCATAAACTAGGTATTTAACGCAAGTTTTTTCATAGCTACTAAAGGCGATCGCGAAATAGCCAAGAGTACCCTTGAGGGTAATTCGGAAGTTGGGTCATATTCGCTAATCTTGACTGATAGACGCATTACAAGGTGCGTACAGAAAGACTTTTGACTTGGAGCATGCACTCCTGCACGCTGCGTACCAAAATTGTAATTTTTGCTCAAAACCAACTTCTTGAAAACAAAAAATGGAATTTCCTATGTCACAAGACGCTATGACTGCAAGTGTAATTACTCTCTCACCCAGACTGCGGATTGCGGAAGGTTTGAGATGGGTTAATTGGGATATTGTTGTTAAAAATCCCAACCGTCGGATTACTGTCTCAGCAGAT
>CBIHQL010000849.1:0-1661 GCA_966211855.1 uncultured bacterium | reverse complement strand
CCAACTCAACTTCAATCGATCGCTGATCTGTGGTCTGGAATTGAATCCGGCGAATGTCATAGTCGCCTTGCTCTTGAGCGTAACTCGCTGGGTGCCACTGTAAGCGACTCGCGAGCCAACCCAAAAACATCAAAGCTTGCGTGGGGTTACCTTTTTCATAGTTAAGCGTGACGCGATCGACTTCTGAGAGAGCAGCCCGCCGCTCTGGAGGGTCGAAAGCCTCAGCCGTTAACTCTTGCCAAGGGGCCAAACGCCGCCAGTTGAGGTCAGCAATATAGGTGCCATGTTCTTTAAGGGTCTGAACGGTGAGCAGCCCGGTTTCTGGCTCTAAAAAGGTGCTGGAATCAACAATCACGCAAGTTGCTAACTCAGCTAGTTGGTTAAACACTGGATGATTGGGATCGGGTGTCGCTTTCCACCACAAGAATTTAGGCAACTCGCCAATCAGCAGCGAACCAACCAAGCTATTTACGCGTTCGAGAGCAGTATCTGTGCCCCTCAGCGTAATGTATTCACAGCAAATGAGGGTGCTGCGGCTTTGTTTTTGCACTGGGCAATAGGCCGAAACTTGCGCTGTAACCCCTTCATCGTTACCAGAGATGGGAAACAGAGCGATAATCCGACAGGGGTTTTGGCTGGCGATCGCATCAGCAACACCCGCACCTCTAGCATCTAAAGCATATTGAGGGGCAGGGCCAACTTGCTCAGGGTTGGTTTGGCTACGACGCTGACTTAACTCTTCTTGTAGCCGATGAACCGTTTCAGCGCTGGCTTTGCCTGTCACGGTTAACCCATAGGTTTCTTGAGCTGCGCGGATAGCTGCCTCCATGCGGGGGCCAGTGATCCCATCAATTGGGCCGGTGTAGAAACCAAGGGCTGCCAGTAGATGCTGAGTTTCTTCAGGTTCGTAAACAACCAATGTGAAGGTAGCTGCTCGCGTCGCTGCGGGGAAGCCGCCATCCTCACCAGTCGCGCTGTAGCTTTGCCAGATTTTGCCTAGTTCTCTTTCAATCTCACCAACTGAGACATCTTTGGGAGCTTGCAAAGAAACGACAGGAGAAGCTTGTTTAGCCATAACGATTGCTTAGAGAGGATGAGTATAAGAAAGTTCAGGATGCAGAAATGCTGAATCGTATAGAGTGGGCGATCGCGGCTTCACCCTTTACAGCCGTCGCCACCGCCGACCATCGCGATTGATCAATTGTTCGGCTTCGGCAGGTTCCCAAGTGCCTGCTTCATAGGTAGGAATCGAGGCGGGATCGGTCGGAGTTTCCCAACCCGTTAGAGCAGGGGTAACCACTCGCCAAGCCGCTTCGACTTCATCAGCGCGGGTGAACAAGGTTTGATCGCCCATCATGCAATCAAGCAAAAGGCGATCGTAAGCATCAGAAGTCACTGCCCCAAAGGTCGAGCCATAGCGGAAGTCCATATCGACTGAGCGAGTCCGCAAGCTGGGGCCAGGCATTTTGGCATCAAACCGTAGCGAAATGCCTTCATTGGGCTGAATCCGCATCGTTAAAACGTTGGGGTTGGCCTGCTGGGTTGCCGATTGGAAGATTAAGAAGGGTACCTCTCGGAATTGAATCGAAATCTCGGTTACTTTCTTAGGCAGTCGCTTGCCTGTTCTTAAATAGAAGGGTACCCCCTGCCACCGCCAGTTA
>CBIHQL010000848.1:0-1662 GCA_966211855.1 uncultured bacterium | reverse complement strand
GGGGCCGACTCAGAGCAACTGGCCTGGACTGAGTTAATGTATGCGATCGCCTTTGGTACCTCAGCAGAAGTTAAGCAAATTTTAGATCAGGGCGCAGATCTCACAGGTCGGGACTGCTGGCTCAGAAGTCCTTGGTTGCTCAGCTTGCAAGTGGGCGATGTAGAAAAAGCAAAATTGCTGTTGTCAGCTGGGGCTAACCCGCATGATGTGGGCATTTGTGGTAAAACTGCCTTAATGTATGCTATCGAAAGCGATCGCCTAGAAGTGGTGCGCTGGTTAATTGACCAAGGTTGGAAAATCGAAGTCCCAGATGAATTTGGCAACACACCTTTAATAGTCGCTGCCGGTAGTGGTGCGACAGATTGCGTGCAGATTCTACTTGAGCATGGTGCTGATCCGAAGCGAGTCACTCATGCCAATGACACAGCTATTAAAGTTGCAGCGAATCTACCTATTGTTCGCCTGCTCGTAAATGCAGGTGAAGACTTAAATGAAATTAATGATGACATGCGGAAACGCCTCACAGGAGTTGGGCAAGAAGATCTACAACTGTCGCTAGAACAATATCTAGCTGGAAGATACCGCCGCTTTGGGAAAAAGAACCCCGAAGTGATGGATATTGACTTTTGGAAAGCCATGATTCGCTGTGGTCATTCTGCTTATTATGCGCAAGCTCAGTTTCCCGATATTGAAAACTCTGAAGGCCCCGTATGGTGCTACTACCGATTTGGTAGAACAATTACAGAACTACCAGACGGAAGGATAGTAGAAATCGGGGGTGAACATGAAGATTACTACGACCCCGATTTTTGTATCTACAACGATGTCGTAGTTTATCAGGGAGATGGCACCTTCAAGATTTTTGGATACCCCGAAGCAGTCTTTCCTCCCACCGACTTTCATAGTGCCACTCTAGTAGGAGACTACATCTACATCATTGGCAATCTGGGCTATGCCGACGCTAGAGTTGAACAAGAAACACCAGTGTATCGGCTACATTGCCAGACCTTGCAGATTGAGAAGATAGAAACAACCGGAGAGAAACCGGGATGGATCAGTCGTCACAAAGCCTTCTACCAAGAGCCGTCCCAGATCTGTATTACAGGGGGGCAACTCTTTATGATAAGGAATGGCAAAAGTGAGTATGTTGAAAACAGAGCTGATTACGTCTTGAATCTGTCAGAGCGCAGATGGACTCGCAAGACTAACTAACTTTTGACTTGGTTGTAGTTTGTCTAACACCATTTGAGGAGTTAGCTATCTCACCAACCTCAGGAACTGTGGTCACTATTCCTCCAGTAGCTAAAAAGTTGGCATAGCATTCCGTAATTTTCCCCTCATTGGGTGAATTAACTGAACAGCGCTCTACTATAGAGTCGCAACGCTCATACTAAAAATTACAGCCCATAGAAGAGTATTCATGACACCTAATCTTGTTGCTCCGCAGATGGTTCTTCACAGCCGCATGATCTACACCAGTTGGATTCCTGCAGATCCAGATGCTTGTTCCCAGTTGCTTCCCCGCACCCTTAAGCCCGCAGACAACCATGCCATCTACATGAATCAGTATGTGGTCGATTCAGCAGAGCAGACGACAGGTTTTGGTGCCTACTCGTTGACCTATCTCGGCTTGAATGTGGGAGAGCACCTGGCTCCCGATGG
>CBIHQL010000847.1:0-1668 GCA_966211855.1 uncultured bacterium | reverse complement strand
AATGGTTGGTAATGTGCCATAGTGCCGTTCAATCGTGATGCCTTTCTTGATCCGGTTATTCAAAATCAGCAGGGTGCTCTCTAAGCAGTCGTGCAGATCGACGGGATGAGCTGCGGCTTCATCTAACCGGGAGAAGTTACGTAAGCTGAGCACAATTTGTCTGGCTCGCTCTGCCCCCGTTTTCATGGACTGCAATAGTTTTGGCAGGTCAGTTTCGAGAAACTCGCGATCGATTTCTTCAGCTTTGTCTGCGATCGCTTCTGGCGGGTTGGTAATTTCGGCTTCGTAAGTGCGAATCAACTCAAACAAATCGTTGACATATTCGCTGGCATGCACCAAATTGCCATAGATAAAGTTGACTGGGTTGTTAATTTCGTGGGCAACTCCTGCCACCATTCGCCCCAGGCTCGACATCTTTTCGCTTTGAATTAACTGCTGAGCGGTGGCTGTTTGTTGCTCGGCAAGTAACTGTTGCACCCGTTCAATCATTTGATTGAGAGAAACTGCAACGATCCCGACCTCATCTTCAGTCGTGACAGGAACGCGCATCTCCAGATCAGATGATTGAGTGACTTCCTTAGCAACCATAGTCACAGCCTGCAAGGGTTGAGTAATCATGCGACTGGTCAACCGGGCAAAGAGGACAGCGATCGCCACTGAGAGCAACATACTAATGCCAATTACAGCCAGCCGAATTACATTTGCCCGCTGCTCAGCGATCTCTGCTAATTGATTTTCTTGGTAAGACGCTGCGATCAGGTCAACTAAGTCATCCGAAATGCCATCAAACTTCAGAGCCACTTCACTATTTGTAAACTTTAAGAAGCGCTGTTGAGCCGTTGCCAACTGAGTAGGCGACTCGATCGCCAGAGGTTCAAGTTGTTGGATAAGTTGCTCAAGGGTTTGAAAGTAAGTGTCGGGTACGCCAGTATAGGTGGTTAAAAATTCTGGCATTTCCTGGTGATGTACTTCGTTGCTGTGCTCGTCCTCCTCAACAAATTTTTGGATCTGCGGCCACAGAACGCGCAACTGCTCCATATGGTGTCGGAGGTGGTCGTGCTCGTACTGAAACCCTTCGGGGTCTGCCAAAAGCGGAATTAACTGTTGTTGGTGGGTGCGTGCTTGTAAAACGCCAGCCTGTAGCCGTTGCAGCAGCTCGATCTCAGTCTGGGCATGATTTCCTTGTGCCCAAGCTTGGCGTTGATAATATTCGCCAATTGTGATTCCAGTTACTGTCCCTACCACTGCGATTCCCAGAGCGATCGCATAACCCAGGCCAATTTTTTGACCAACTTTTAGGCGAGCTAGCTCAGCTTTCCAGGGCCAAAGCGGCGATCGATGAGAGGGTTTGAGGCTTTGATGAGAGTGCATATCAACCGAGCTGAGATAGGGCAATCAGGGCTTGAAGCAAGTATCTATCAACAGATTTCCCCAACTAAACACCTCTGCATCTATTGCGGTCTAGTTTGTGACCACAAAATATTAAGTCAAAGCTAATTTCAGATGCCGGGACACCTCAATTTGTCAAAAATCTGTCTAGAGATATTTGAGTCATGATAGGGGTGGTTGCGATCGCTACGTCCAAAATCTTATTTAAATGGTTGATTGATGTTGAGTTGATAATTTCAAAATAATTTTTATTTTCTCGTGCGCAGATATTTAAATCGG
>CBIHQL010000846.1:0-1677 GCA_966211855.1 uncultured bacterium | reverse complement strand
ACGACCTGACATGGGATTTAGATCTGCAAAGAAAGCTAGAAGCAGAATATAGCCTAAAGCCTGTCTTGATTGCTGATGCGGTTTATCCGTCTGCAATTCCAGACGCTGCTAAGTAAGTTAACAGCTTGAAGATGGGTCGGGTGAGCGGGCCTCTGGAGGGTTTTAAGTGACTTCCGGGGCCTGAAAACCGGGCAATCTGGTTGACTTTGGTGCCTCAATTTGCCGTTGCGATCGCGACTGTATGCTGAAGTCACTATCTTTTTTAAGCGAGACATCCTACACTGGCGGACGGTTATTTATCTCTGCCAATCCATGCTCAGATCTATTGTTCTTTTATTTATCTCTAACATTTTCATGACTTTTGCTTGGTATGGACATCTGAAGAACCTCAAGTTGGCTCCTCTTTGGATAGCCATTGTTGCAAGCTGGTCAATTGCTCTTTTGGAATACTGTTTTCAAGTGCCAGCCAATCGCATTGGTTCTCAGTATTTTAGCTTGGCTCAGCTCAAGGTCTTACAGGAAGTGATTACGATGCTCGTCTTTGCAGGGTTCAGTGTGGCTTATATGAAAGTGCCTGTTACCCGCAGTTACTTCTTCGCGGCAATGCTATTGGCAGGTGCAGCCTATTTAATTTTCAGTGATGGGGCAGAATGAAGCATGGGGAACTCGTGATTAGAGGTTGGCACTGATGCTTCCACTGACATTCATTGGTTGGAACGAGAAAGCCTGTGGAGACCATTAGATCTATCTCAATCACCGCATATTACCCCGGAAGTTGCAGCCCTCTACTTTTACCTGCCTATCGAGATGTTTCGGCTGATCAACTCCCTATTCCTTTATCTCAATCGTCCAGACTCAGAGTTAATGCGATCGCTCACACTGGTATTAGAAAGTTTATGCAAACAAATTTCCTTGCGCTAGCTTAGTGTCGGTGAATAAAGGAGGACGCGTGAATAGGCAGCGATCTTTCTTAGTGCGGTGGTTGCGTTGGAGCTTAGTCACTTGCTTAGGATGCATTGCTATTTATCTTTGCTTGCCAATGATATTTCTCCTATTACGACTGCCTTCTTTTGCTATAGGCAATGGCGCTTTGTGGCTTTTACGTTGGCAAAATGATGGGACAGGTTCGAGTTTGCAATTTAACCTAGTACCCTTATTGATCCTGGCAACTCTGGTTGGCTTGACGACTACAGTAATGAGCGATCGCCGCTAAGTTTTAGGTCTCTTAAATTTTAGATCTCTATCTACTGGTAGCAGCCATTTAGAAGTGCTGTTGACCAGAATAAAGATACGGTTATATAGCTTACTCACTGTTATGAGTGGAGCGATCGCGCTGTCATTGCGGTGCATAACCTAGCTGACCAAGACTGTGCAGTGACTCTTCAATCTGCTGATTACGAGCATCTATTTGATCTATTAGGCGATCGCCCTTACGAAGCGCTCAACGGAGATCACATGATGCAGTTTTCTGCTTATGGCTACCGCTGGTTTCGGGTAAATCGCACGCATTAACACTATGAGACACCATAACCTCCCACCCAACAATCTAGAGCGACAGGTGCAACGAGCTACTGCTCATCCCTGGTTTGAGAAGCTTGCTCGCTTCGGATATGCAGCCAAAGGGGCAGTTTATTTCGTAATTGGCTTACTCGCGACCCAGGCAGCGATCGGTAGCGG
>CBIHQL010000845.1:0-1682 GCA_966211855.1 uncultured bacterium | reverse complement strand
TGCAATGGTTGAGAAACCATACCGACGAAGAAGTGTTTTACACCGACTCGTTGCCTCGCATTTACCCAGATGCGGAGCGGTTTAAGAATGTTGCGAGTGGGTTGCTAGCCATTCCAATTTCGCAACGCAATTATGTATTGTGGTTCCGCCCAGAAGTAATTCAAACTGTCAATTGGGGGGGGGATCCGAGTCAAGCCTTCCAAACTTACCAATCAGCAGGCGCGACCTATTTATCACCTCGACAATCTTTTGAATTGTGGAAAGAAACTGTACGCCTGACCTCTCTACCGTGGAAACAGGTGGAAGTGAAAGCGGCTCTAGAGTTAAAAAAGGCGATTACTAACATCATTTTGCGGCAAGCCGATGAACTGGCTCAGTTAGCGCAAGATTTAGAACGCTCTAACGCAGAGTTGAAAAAGTTTGCCTATGTCGCGTCTCACGATTTGCAAGAACCACTCAACCAGGTAGCAAATTATGTGCAACTGCTAGAGATGCGCTATCAAGAGCTATTAGACACCGATGCCAAGGAGTTTATTAACTTTGCGGTTGAGGGGGTCAGCTTAATGCAAACCCTGATTGACGATGTTTT
This sequence comes from uncultured bacterium, assembly GCA_966211855.1. GTDB lineage: Bacteria > Cyanobacteriota > Cyanobacteriia > FACHB-46 > FACHB-46 > CBIHQL01. Next base: position 1,093 of record CBIHQL010000845.1, on the reverse strand, counting down.
GGCTTACTCCAAGGTCGATATGCAGGGGGTTGAGTTTGGGTTGACCGAGGTAGGGAGCGCTTTAGAGCGGGCGTTGGCAAATCTCCGGGGGCGTGCTGCTGAGACGGGAGCCAAGATTACGTTCGATCCGCTACCGACGGTGATGGCAGACAGCACGCAATTGATGCAGTTGTTCCAAAACTTGGTTGGGAACGCTATTAAGTTCCGCAGTCACAACCCACCGATTATTCATATCGGAGCGCAACGCTTAGACGATGAATGGTTGTTTTCGGTACAAGATAACGGCATTGGCCTAGATCCACAGTTTAGCGAGCGCATCTTTGTGATCTTCCAGCGCCTCCATACGCGAGACGAATATCCTGGCACTGGCATGGGTTTGGCAATCTGTAAAAAGATTGTTGAGTGCCATCGGGGCAGGATTTGGGTCGAGTCTCACTTGGGAGAAGGCGCGACATTCTACTTTACGATTCCAGTAGGAGGGCGCGATCGTGAGCGTCGAAGTGGACGAAAAGCTCAAAACCATCTTTTTGGTTGAAGATAACAAAGCAGATATTCGCTTGATCGAAGAAGCCTTAAAGCACAGCTTGATTCCTCATCAGGTGGTGGCTGTGCGTAATGGCATTGATGCGATGGCTTATCTGCGACAAGAGGGTGAGTATGGCGAGGCACTACGACCCGACCTGATCTTGCTGGACTTAAATTTGCCCAGAAAAGACGGTCGGGAAGTATTGGCAGAAATCAAAGCTGACCCCAACTTGAAACGCATTCCTGTCGTGGTACTCACAACTTCGAGCAATGAGGAAGATATTTCTCATAGCTATGACTTACATGTAAATTGCTACATTACAAAATCCCGTAACCTCAGCCAGTTATTTACGATTGTCAAAGGCATTGAGGAGTTTTGGCTGAAGACGGTCACTTTACCATCGATATAGTGGAATGGAGGCTATTCAACGTGATGGTGAGTTTGAGTGGTGAATTCTGGCGAACCGTGTAACTTGGTTTGGCGATCGCGGCATTCGAGGCTTGAAACTCACAGTGCCAACCTGGAGGAGCAGGTTTTCAGTCCAGCCATATGCCTGCAAGCTTAGTG
>CBIHQL010000844.1:0-1683 GCA_966211855.1 uncultured bacterium | reverse complement strand
CCCTCCTCGGTGGCCTGCCCCTCATTCGCTGGATTACCTATGCCCTGACCCGCAAAAAACTATCCCAGTTAGGAACAGGCAACATTAGCGTTTCGGCAGCGTTTTACCACGGTGGGCGGTTAGCTGGGATTTTAGCTGTCCTCTCAGAAGCCTTTAAAGGAATTGCGGCGGTTTTAATTGCCCGCTACTTTTTTCCGCAAGATCCAGAGTGGCAGCTAGTTTCTTTGATTGCGTTGGTGACGGGGCGCTATTGGATGGGGCGAGGTGCAGGTACAACCAATGTAGTTTGGGGTTACATCGTCCATGACTGGGTGGCCTCGTTATTGGTCTTCATTTTGGGTGGCATTGGCTCCACGATCTTGCGAGAAAAGCGTCAGGGCAAGATTTTGGTGCTGATTTTGTTTCCCTTAATGACGGCGTTGTTGCACCCGCAAGAATCGGCTTTGATTGTGGCGGCGATCGCGCTGGGCAGTCTGATGGGCTGGATTTACCGCCAGATTCCTGATGATTTAGACTTAACCCCAGAAGCAGGTCAACCGGAATCGCAAGCAGTGTTTAAGTTTTTTCGTGGCGATCGCGCCTTGGTTAGCCTCGATCGCGACCTAGAAGCCAAAAAAGTAGGTTCCAAAGCTGCGACACTTTCACAATTGTTGCGGTGGGGCTATCCGGTGCCTCCTGGATGGGTGTTGCCGCCCGGAGATGACCCCGAACCGTTGCTAGAATTTCTAGCGCCTTCACCTGATACACCTTTAGTTGTCCGCTCCTCTGCGATTGGCGAAGATTCTGAGCAAGCTTCTGCCGCCGGACAATACGAAAGTATCTTAAATGTGACCAGTCGAGGCGCGTTAGAGCGGGCGATCGCTCAGTGTTTGGCTTCCTACGATCAGCCCGGAGCGATGCAATATCGGCGCGATCGCGGGTTGCCAGAAGCTGCGATGTCAGTGTTGATCCAACAGCAGGTGCGCGGCGTGTTTTCGGGGGTAGCTTTTAGTCGCGACCCGATTAGCCAGCAAGGTGAAGCGGTGGTGATTGAGGCTTTGCCAGGAGAAACCAGTCAAATTGTTTCGGGACAAGTTACGCCTGAGCAATATCGCGTCTTGGTGCCCGATGCGGTGGTCTCTACCCACTCTGAAAGCTGGGTGTTACCCAATGAAGTTGAGTTTGCAGTTGAGGGAACCGGGGATGTGCCGCCCCACCTCCTGCAACAAGTCGCGTTTCTAGCTCGCCATTTAGAGAGCCGCTATCACGGGATTCCGCAAGATATTGAGTGGAGCTATGACGGGGAATCTCTGTGGTTGTTGCAATCACGCCCGATCACGACCCTTTTGCCAATTTGGACGCGCAAAATCGCCGCTGAAGTCATTCCTGGCTTGATTCGCCCGCTGACTTGGTCGATTAACCGTCCGTTGACCTGTGGGGTGTGGGGTGATTTGTTCACGCTGGTGTTAGGCGATCGCGCTCGTGGGCTAGATTTCAATGAAACTGCCACCCTGCACTATTCTCACGCCTATTTCAATGCTTCACTGTTGGGTCAAACGTTTCGGCGTATGGGGCTGCCACCCGAAAGCCTAGAGTTTCTGACACGCGGGGCCAAGTTTAGCAAGCCACCTTTACGCTCGACGTTGCAAAACCTGCCGGGGCTGCTGCGGCTCGTCAAGCGTGAACTGCAACTAGAAGCTGACT
>CBIHQL010000843.1:0-1701 GCA_966211855.1 uncultured bacterium | reverse complement strand
ATCGAACTAACTCCACCGGACGCAATCACAGGAATCGCGATCGCAATGGCTAGCTCTCGCAGAGCTTCTAAATTGGGGCCTTGAAGGGTGCCATCGCGATGAATATCCGTGTAGATAATCGCAGCAGCTCCCAGTTGAGCCATGCGTTGAGCTAAGTCTGTGGCTAATACTTCTGAGGTTTCTAGCCAACCGCGTGTCGCAACTCGACCGTTACGAGCATCAATGCCGACGATGATTTGACCCGGAAATTCTTGGCAAAGCTCGGCTACTAAATCTGGTTGTTCAACCGCTACGGTGCCTAAGATAGCGCTTTGAACTCCAGTAGCGAGAAGATTGGCGACACTTTGGCGATCGCGTAGGCCACCTCCGACTTGCACCGGAATCTCTACAGCCTGCACGATGGCTTCAATCACGGCTAGGTTAACCGAATGTCCGGCTTTGGCTCCGTCGAGATCAACCAGATGGAGGCGTGGCGCACCTTGGTTAGCCCATTGCTGAGCGACAGCAACCGGGTTTTCATCAAAAATTTGAGATTGTGCGTAGTCTCCTTGATAAAGCCGGACGCAACGACCTTCTAAGAGATCAATAGCTGGAATCACATCCATGACTGAAACTGTACCCCCACCCGTAAATCAAACCGTTAAAATCACCCAAGTCAGCGATCGCTCAACTTAGGTGTTTTCTTATTGAAGCAGCTCAAGTTCCGGTTCCAGCATTTTCTCTAACTGTGGCCTTGCAAAACCGGCTCATGGCGCTGTTGCAAAAAGTTTGCAGATTGCATGATTCTATATAGATTGACTTCTGCTTCGAGCAAGCAGGCATGACCACTGTGGGGGAGCGTCACAATTTTGGCATTTGGGAGTATCTCAGCAAGGCGTTGAGCCTCGGTTAGAGAGGGTAAAAGCCGATCTGCTTCACTGGCTAACAATAAGACTGGCTGGCAAATTTGCCTGAGTTCTTGGCTGCTCACCTCAAACTCACCCAGCAAGGACAACCGCCAAATCGAAGTTTCTTGAGGCACAGACTGAACGGCTTCTAGAAGGGCCTGGCGATCGCTCGCCTCAATTCGCCCAAAGGATGCCAAGAAAGGTAGCAACCCCACTGAAGAGGCATGGTAAAGCGATTCAGGTAGCCAGCGGGTTAGGTAAGATCCCCAATGAATCCAAGGTCGCTGCCGAAACGAAGAAGCTGGGTTGACTAAAATCAGGCGATTAAACAGTTCTGGGGCTTTAATCGCAACTTTCAGCGCTAAACACCCGCCAAACGATTCACCACACAAATAGGTGGGTCGAGTATCTGAGTGTTGCGCCTGCTCTGCTTTGATGAGTTGAATCACTTTCTCGACCAGAATATCCCAACTGGTGAGGTCGTCGGGAGGAATAGCCAAGCAGCGGATATCAAAACCTGACTCTAAACTTTCGGTTTGCGATCGCAACAGTTGCCCTGTGCCGTCCATTCCGGGCAAAAAGATAAATAGTGGGTGACCGGGGTTAAGTTTGCGGGGCGTTAGGAAACAAACTTGGCTTTTCACGGTGTGCATCGTTACATTCGAGGCTGTACTTAGAGGGTAGGCAGGCGATCGCAAAAGCTAACAGATTAACTGGCGTTTAGTCGTAGCCTATGGTGAGCAAGTCGTTGATTGTGGTGTGGCAATAGTCAGTGAGTTCGTTAACCATCGCTTTGGCATCTTTGCCGTGGTAC
>CBIHQL010000842.1:0-1722 GCA_966211855.1 uncultured bacterium | reverse complement strand
CTTCTCTGGCTTTATCCCCCACGGGCACTGTTATTTGTGGAAACCTGGTTTAGTCGGCCTGCACATTGTTTCTGACGCTTTAATTGCGCTGGCTTACTACTCAATTCCGATTTTACTGATTTACTTTGTGCGGCGGCGGCGAGATGTACCGTTTGACTGGATCTTTGTGATGTTTGGGGTGTTTATTGTCGCCTGTGGTACCACTCATCTCATGGAGATCTGGACACTCTGGCACCCTAGTTATTGGCTCTCAGGTGGGCTCAAAGCCATCACTGCTCTAGCCTCCGTTGCAACGGCTGTTTCACTAGTGCCTTTACTGCCCCAAGCGCTGGCCCTACCTAGCCCTGCCCAGCTAGAAACGACCAACCTTGCCCTTGCTAAAGAAATCACTGAACATCGTCAAGCTGAGCAAGCAGTTTTGCACTTAAATGCCAAGTTAGAACAGCGGGTGGAAGAACGCACAGCTGCTTTGATGGAATCTAATCAACACCTGCTGAATGAAATTGTAGAGCGTCAGCGGGTAGAAGTTGAGTTGCGGCGATCGCTCAAAGAATTGTCTGACATCAAATTTGCGCTCGATAAAGCCGCGATCATGGTAGCAACTGACCCCCAAGGGACGATTACGGATGTCAACGAGAAGTTTTGTCAACTCTCCCAATATGCTGCCAGCGAACTCATGGGTCAAAACCATCGAATTGTTAACTCTGGTTATCATTCTGCCGCTTTCTTTCAAAACCTTTGGCAAACCATTGCAAGTGGTCAAGTCTGGCATGGTGAGATCCGTAATCGCGCTAAAGATGGCAGCCACTATTGGGTCGATACAACGATCGTGCCGTTTCTCAACGACGACGGGAAACCGTTTCGTTATCTCGCGATTCGGTTTGATATGACCGATCGCAAACTGGCTGAGCAGCAAATTTATGACCTGAACCAAGACTTAGAACGACGGGTGCAAGAACGGACTCAACAACTGCTGGCTGCTAACCGCGAACTAGAGGCGTTTTCTTACTCGGTGTCTCACGACCTGCGATCGCCGCTGCGTAGTATTGATGGGTTTAGCCAAGCCCTGCTAGAGCGTCACGCTGACCAGCTCGATACCCAAGGCAAACATTATCTCCAACGGGTTAGAGCCGCTAGCCAACGCATGGGTCAACTGATTGATGATTTGTTGCAACTGTCGCGAGTCACCCGCAGTACGATGGTGCATCAGCCTGTCGATTTAAGCGCGATCGCCCACACTATTGTCAGCGAACTCCAACAAACCCAGCCAGAGCGCAAGGTCATTTTTGCGATCGCCCCTAACCTGACTGCTGAAGGAGATCCGCACCTCCTCACGATTGTCCTTGATAACTTGCTTAACAACGCCTGGAAGTTTACCTCTCATCATGACCAAGCTCAGATCGAATTGGGGGCGATCGCTGCTCCTGGACAACCCACCACATACTTTGTGCGGGATGATGGAGCTGGGTTTGATATGAACTACGCCCACAAACTGTTCGGAGCCTTTCAGCGTCTCCATGCCATGACCGAGTTTCCGGGCAATGGGGTCGGGCTAGCCACCATTCAACGAGTCATTCATCGTCACGGAGGGCAGATTTGGGCAGAAGCCGCTGTCGAGCAGGGAGCCACTTTTTACTTCACTTTAGAGTCATCTCCTGAGCTGCCCACGGCTGCAAGCGAACTCTCCCGGAGCACACCATGTTAAAAAAAAATATTTTGTTA
>CBIHQL010000841.1:0-1725 GCA_966211855.1 uncultured bacterium | reverse complement strand
AACAACTACATCGAAGCCCAAAACTGGCTGAAGACCACTGGGCGATCGCAGATGGATGTGTACTTTTAGCAACCAGAGACCTGACCTCGCTCTACGCTTAACCTACTGTTTTGACCTTTTGCAAAATTAATTTCTCTCTATGATCGATCGCGAGCAAGTTCATAAAGTTGCACACCTAGCCCGTCTAGAACTGACCACGGCTGAAGAAGAGCAATTTACCACCCAGCTCAGTAGCATTTTGGACTACTTTGAGCAACTGAGTGAGTTAGATACAAATGATGTAGAACCGACAACACGAGCGATCGAGGTGAGCAATATCACTCGGCAAGATGCACTGCAACCTTGGTCTGAGCGGGAAGAGATTCTTGATTGTGCGCCAGAGCGAGATGGTGACTTCTTCCGAGTGCCCAAGATTATCAACGCCGAGTAAGCGGTGGATGACTAGTCTAGCAGCAGCTCAAAAGCTATCAGTCTAATCAAGGAAAAGGAGGGGTTTTAAAGACAGCCCCTCTTTTTTTTTGCGTTCCAGAGCTGAACTGGGCTGATTTAGTTCTTGCTCAGAGCAGCACCCTTACCCCAGCCGCATATCACGTTATGAAATCCTGACTTAGTTAAAGGCTTCAGAATATTTACTGAGATTGATAGAGAAAAATAAATTACTTCATCTCAGATTTATATAACTTCTAAGGATTTCTACTATCTTAAGGACGATTTACATCAAATTTTTACCACCTTTAAGGAAGATTTTTAGAAAGGCGGGTTCTGTTTTAATTGGCAGAGTCTTTGGTTGAGGTTAAGTGTTGTGAAGGCCAAATACCTGACTTTTTTCGGAACGGCTTTAACGTTAGTGTTGGCAGGACAAGCTGCGATCGCGCAGTCTCCTACCCCAACGACAGAAATTGAGCTTTCCCCAGAAGGTTTCAAAATTCTTTGTGAGCGCTTTCCACTCAACTCTCGTTGTGGTGGTGTGAATGCACCCAGTGCTCCAGTGACCCCCAGTGCTAATGACAGTACCACCACTGAATCGGACGACACGATGACTCGTCCTGCTGGCCCCCCCACCTCTCCTGGTGCGCCCGACAGTGTGACAGTTCCAGCTGATGATGCAGTCACCCCCACCGAAGATGATTCAGCTGCTCCCAGCAGTGACATGCAGATGAGCCCTGACTCATCCGACTCTATGACCCCCGCCGATGATTCTATGGCTCCAGCAGATCCAGCCACCTCAGAAGAGCAAATGGCACCCGATCAGGCTGCACCCGATCAAATGGCACCCGACCAGATGGCACCTGAAACGCCAACGTCTCCCTAGGTGACGCATCATCGTCTCAAGACAAAACACCTATAATCTGTAGCGTTCTTATCGACAGTGAAGAGTTTCTAAACAAAGACTCTTCACTGTTTCGTGCGTGATGGCGATCGCCCTACCCCTCAAGCGTTTTAGAGCACACGCAACACGCTAGGAATGCTCTTAACAGCTTCTAGAGTGCGCATTTCGTCGAGCGCTTTGCGGAAGTTGCCTTCGCAGACATCATGAGTGACGACAACAATCTCGGCTAAGCCATCATGAATGCCAATTTGCACAATTGATTCTAGGCTGACTTGGTGGTTGCCAAAGCAGGTGCCCAACTTACCAATCACACCGGGATAATCTTGCGTCAAGAATCGGACATAGAAGCGGGTAGTTAATGCTTCAATTGGGGCGATCGCGCTGTAGTGCTGGTG
>CBIHQL010000840.1:0-1730 GCA_966211855.1 uncultured bacterium | reverse complement strand
CGAATCAATCCGCAAACACTGAGTTTTTGTGTCGTATTGCAAGTCGTGGATATAGACCGTCCGGGCATTGGCATCCGCCTTGAAAATTGGTGTTAAGCCCCCATTACACTTACGCTTCTTCTGCGTTTCGCCTACCACGCGCCACTGCTGCATGTTTTCGTGCTCATGCCCACCTAAAATCAGGTCAATTTCAGGCAGAGCTGAGGCTAGCTGCTGATCTTGGTCGAGGGAGAGGTGTGTCAGCGCAATCAAGATATCGGTTTTGCCTTGCAATGCCTTGACTTGCGATCGCGCCGTTTCCATGACATCGCGATATTGCACATAATCTTTGGGGTTACTAGGTAAGGTGAGGCCAATCCAACCCACTCGGACGGTAGCTCCTTTTGCCCCTTTGACCGTGGTGATTTCTGACGTAGAAACACCGGGGACCGGTTGCCCCGTTGCATCCATCACATTGCCCGAAAACCAGCGAAACCGCGATTCTTTCAAGCGTTGGAGAAACTGATCTTTTGACAAATCAAATTCATGATTGCCAAAGGTGGCATAGTCAAAGCCGATCGCATTCATCACAGCGACCATCTGCTGCCCTGCTAACCGTTGTCCGTTAACTTTCGCAGTCCCCAAGGCAGACGGGCTAAAGGCATCCCCTGCCAAGACGGTGTAGGTATGGGGGTTTTGCTTCACTAACTTTTGCCGCAGTGCTGCTACTCGCGCCAAACCACCCCGCTTGCCACCTTCAACCGGAGTGATTTCATAAATATCGTTGAGCTGCAAAACGGTGATGTTGACCACTTCGGCTACTGCCGGACTTGCCAGACTGAGCGCCAAAACTTGCAAGGCCAAATACCATTTCCATTGCTGCTTCATAGTGTGCTGACTCGCTGCTGAAACACCCTTGAGGATTCTAGCGCCCAGCCGTTGAGGCACCCCGGCTTTTAAGCAAACTTACCGTTTAGTTAGCGATCGCCGTTGGTTGCGTAGCTTGATTTTGCGTCACTTCTACATAGATGTGTTCTAAACGCACAGGCTGACGGGTGATCGAATCAAACGGAATACCATCAAAGCGTAGGAGAATTTCTTTGAGTTCCAACGCTTCGAGGAGCCAAAAGGCCAAGTCACTGCCATAACGCCGAATTGCAAAACCGAGTTGTTGAGCACGGGCGATCGCTGCTGCTTCGTCAGGCGTTTGGACAATCACAATTTCTTGCGCCGGGATGAGTTGCCGCAGTTCAGGCAAACTACCTTCTGCCAAAAGTCGCCCTTGCTTGAGAATGCCGATCCGCTGGCACAACCGCTCCGCTTCGTCTAAGAGGTGGGTGGTTAGGAGTACTGTGATTCCTTGCAACTGCAACTGCCGAATCAACTCCCAAATCTCATATCGTGCTTCAATGTCTAACCCCGTCGTCGGTTCATCTAGCACCACCAGTTTGGGTTGATGGACTAGCGCGATCGCCATACTCAACCGTCGCTGCATCCCACCACTCAGCGTATCGGCTGGGCTTTTGGCGCGATCGGCTAACCCAACTGCTGCTAAGCAAGCCTCAACTCGCTGCGATCGCACTTTCCCCTGTAGGCCATACAACTGAGCAAAGAAACTCAGATTTTCGGCACAGGTCAAACTGCGGTAGAGCAAACTTTCTTGAGGCGCAATTCCAATCAAGCCTTTTGTAGCTTCTGAAATCGGTTGTCCACAGAGCTTGATCGTGCCGCTATCAGCCCGCAACAGATTA
>CBIHQL010000839.1:0-1745 GCA_966211855.1 uncultured bacterium | reverse complement strand
TGGGGTAATCCCAGTTTATAAAACCGTAGATACCTGTGCTGCTGAGTTTGAGGCTTACACGCCTTACTATTACTCTGCTTACGACGAAGAAACTGAAGTACTTCCTTCTGACAAAAAGAAAGTCATGATTTTGGGGAGTGGCCCCAACCGCATTGGTCAAGGAATTGAGTTTGACTACTGCTGTTGTCATGCTTCTTTTGCCCTTGCCAAAGAAGGGTTCGAGACGATCATGGTTAACTCCAACCCTGAAACCGTTTCTACTGATTACGACACCAGCGATCGCCTCTATTTTGAGCCACTGACCAAAGAAGATGTGCTCAACATTATTGAGGCCGAAAATCCAGTCGGGATCATCATTCAATTTGGAGGTCAAACACCGCTTAAGCTCGCAGTCCCTCTGCAAGAATACCTGAGCAAACTCGAAGCTTCTGGTGCTAACAACCCCACTCAAATTTGGGGCACCTCTCCCGATTCGATCGACGTCGCTGAAGACCGAGAACGGTTTGAGCAAATTCTGCGACAACTGGATATCAAACAACCACCCAATGGTCTGGCTCGCAGCTATAACGAAGCCCTCGCGATCGCCCGCCAGATCGACTACCCCGTGGTTGTGCGCCCCAGCTACGTCTTGGGAGGCCGAGCGATGGAAATCGTTTACTCCGATGCCGAGCTAGAGCGTTACATGACCTATGCCGTGCAGGTCGAACCCGATCACCCGATTTTGATCGACAAGTTCTTAGAAAACGCCATCGAAGTGGACGTAGACGCGATCGCCGACCATACCGGGCAAGTCGTGATTGGCGGCATTATGGAGCACATCGAGCAAGCAGGCATTCACTCCGGTGACTCGGCTTGTTCCCTCCCTACGACTTCTCTGGCTCCCGCGGCTCTAGACACCATTCGCACTTGGACAGTTCAGCTCGCCAAAGCCTTAAATGTGATCGGCTTGATGAACATTCAGTTTGCGGTACAAGGAGAGCAAGTTTACATCCTCGAAGCCAACCCCCGCGCTTCCCGGACTGTGCCCTTTGTCTCCAAAGCAATTGGTCTACCGCTGGCACAAATTGCGGCTCGGGTAATGTCGGGTCAATCTTTAGCGAGCCTCAACTTTACCGAAGAGCGAATTCCTCAACATCTTTCTGTTAAAGAAGCCGTTCTGCCCTTTGAGAAATTCCCTGGCACTGACACGATCCTGGGGCCAGAGATGCGCTCAACTGGCGAAGTAATGGGCATTGACACTGATTTCGGTAAAGCCTTTGCCAAAGCTGCACTCGCCGCCGGACAACGCTTACCGCTCTCTGGAACCGTATTTGTATCGATGAGCGATCGCGACAAAGTAGCTGCGGTGCCAGTTGTTCGAGACTTAGTCGATCTCGGCTTTAAAGTGATTGCTACTGACGGCACCCGCCGCGTCTTGCAAGAACACGGCCTAGAAGTAGAGCTAATCCTTAAACTGCACGAGGGTCGTCCGCATGTATTGGATGCCATCAAAAATGAGAAAATTCAGCTCATTCTGAATACACCCTCAGGCGAAGAAGCCCAAACAGATGCTCGCTTAATTCGCCGTAGTGCCCTCACCTACAAGATCCCCATCATCACCACCCTAGCCGGAGCGAAAGCCACCGCTGCGGCGATCCGGTCGTTACAGTCTCAACCTTTGGATGTGAAAGCGCTGCAAGATTACATCGCTTAAATTTCGTTCCTAGTACCCAGTTCTTAACGTAATCTGACCGCAATTAATTTAG
>CBIHQL010000838.1:0-1749 GCA_966211855.1 uncultured bacterium | reverse complement strand
GGCGATTTAGGGCTAGAAGCGCATCAATTTATCGATTTTTTAGCACGAAGTGAGCAACGGCTCTGGCAAATCTTGCCGCTAGGGCCAACCGGGTATGGCAACTCACCCTATATGAGCTTCTCCACAATGGCGGGGAACCCATTGTTGATTAGTCTCGAAATCTTGAGAGACAATGGCTTCTTGAGCGACCACGATCTGCAAGAGGTGCCCAACTTTCCCCTCGATACGATCGATTTCGAGAAAGTTATCGCTTGGAAAATGCCTCTGTTGCGGCAAGCTTGTAGAAACTTCCAAGACAAAGCCACTCCACTCCAACAAAAAGAATTTGAAGGTTTCTGTCGGGGTAAAGCAAACTGGCTTGAAGATTATGCCTTGTTTATGGCTCTGCTCGAAGCGCAGGATGGAGGTAGCTGGGTAGACTGGCCCGATGAAATTCGCAATCGTCAACCTGCCGCTTTAGACTCTTGGCGGGAACAGCTGCGAGATACCATCTTTTTTCAAAAATTTCTGCAATTCGAGTTTTTCCGGCAGTGGGCTGAGCTCAAAACCTACGCTAACACCCAAAAAATTCGGATCATTGGTGACATTCCGATCTATGTCGCTCACAACAGTGCCGATGTCTGGTCACATCCTGAAATCTTTCAGCTTGATCCTCAGACCGGAATGCCTCTAGAAGTTGCGGGTGTCCCTCCAGATTATTTTTCGGAAACGGGGCAACTCTGGGGTAATCCTATTTACAACTGGGATCACCTAGAATCGACGCATTTTAGTTGGTGGGTAGACCGCGTGCGCGAAACCCTAGCTTATGTGGATATCGTCCGCATTGATCATTTCCGGGGGTTAGAAGCTTATTGGTCTGTGCCTGCTGAAGAGGAAACCGCAGTTAATGGTCGCTGGATTAAAGCACCCGGTTACAAGCTCTTTGACACAATTCGTGAGCAGTTGGGCAGCTTACCGATCATCGCTGAAGATCTAGGCGATATCGACCAAGCAGTTTTAGACCTACGAGATCACTACGGGTTTCCAGGCATGAAAATTTTGCACTTTGCTTTTGGTAGTGATTCTAAAAATGCTTACCTACCCTTTAATGTGGATGCCAATAGCGTGATTTACACAGGGACTCACGATAACAACACCACAGTAGGTTGGTATCATCAAATCGCCGACTACGAGCGCGATCGCTTCCATCGATATCTGGGTTGCACTGGCCCCTACGGCATTGCCTGGGATCTGATCCGCTTGGTCATGAGTTCAGTTGCTAACCAAGCCATTATTCCTTTGCAAGATATCTTTAGCTTAGGGGCAGATGCGCGGATGAACGCCCCCGGCACCTCTGAAAATAACTGGGGTTGGCGATTCCGAGCTGAGGCATTAACCGAAGACTACAGCCACCGTTTACGCGAGCTAGTTTACATCTACGGTCGGCAGGGTGACTAAGTGCGATCGCTTAAGGAGTGTAGTAGCTTGTATCTAACTACACTCCTTTAATGGCTTTCTCATTCTGTCTCCAGGTAGATGCTGGCTTAACTTTGCGCTTGATAAGCTCTAGCTCATACTTAGGTGCTAGTTATTACTTATCTAACGACTGGCAACGCGATCGCTATCGAAAGCTAGGGATGGTGTTCCAAGAGAAATTTGAGAATCTTGAGGCCAGTCTTCCAAACTATCAGCAGCTCTAGCAGCTTGCGATCCCACTTCAAAAGTTACTTCTTCGACAGCACCCGGATCGCCCAACTGCTTAGCCTGATT
>CBIHQL010000837.1:0-1749 GCA_966211855.1 uncultured bacterium | reverse complement strand
GTAGTATATTTTGTATTACACAGTCAAAACAACCGTTAAGCTAATTCCCACAAGGAGGTGAAGCCGATGAAATTAGCCGAAGCATTAATTCTCAGAGCCGATTGCCAGAAACGCATCGTCCAGTTGCAACAAAGACTGTTGCGGAATGCCAAAGTGCAGGAAGGAGAACAGGCTGCTGAAGATCCTGAAGTCTTATTGACCGAATTGAATAGCGCGATCGCCCAGTTAACGACGTTGATGCAACAAATCAATCGCACCAACGCTCAATCTCCTTTTCGCAATGGTCGAATCTCCGATGCTTTAGCGGAGCGAGAAACCTTACAGATGAAGCGGAATATTTATAGTGCTTTGGTGGATGCAGCCTCGATTCGACAAGAGCGCTATACTCGCTCAGAAGTGAGATTTATGAGCACGATCGCAATCGCTCAAATTCAAAACCAAGTGGATGCACTATCACGAGACTATCGTGAACTAGATGCCCAAATTCAAGCTTTAAACTGGCAGGTTGATTTGCTCGAAACATAATCGCCAAATCCCAAGTTGCTGGTAGCCAATTTTGCAGAAGCGAGCACAACCCACCAACTGGACAAGTTAGATTTAGCGACTGAAAATCGCTCCTATGGTGGCATGGGGCTATGCCAATGGGTTCGATTCCCATTTACAAAGCAAGCCCAGCATTGTTACAAGGGTATTGAGCAATGTCAATGTTATTACCGCGTGCTGATCTGTGAAATTTGGTGAGGGAGGGTTAGGGGAAATATGCAACTTCAACGTTTTCAGGATGTACAGCAGTTTTATGAGCGAGTTCACGATTATTTGATCGGCTATGAAGCTCATCATAGTCTGCTGTTTTCCATCTTCCATATTTTGTTACATTCTCCCGATCGCTATCCGCATCTCCCCTATTTAGCAAGTGTAGAAGCAGAAGGAAGCGTGATCGCAGTGGCTTTACGCACTCCACCCCGTAAATTAGTGCTCTCAAAAATGGTGGATGTGCAGGCATGCCAACTCATTGCCCAAGATTTAGCGCACCGATCCGAAGCATTACCGGGAGTTCTCGGTTTGGTCGCAGAAGCTCAAGCATTCAGCGCAGATTGGCAAACACTCACACAACAGTCAAAGAAACTGGCTTTTGAGTTGCGGATTCACCAATTACAAACTGTACAACCGATCAACCCAGTTCCAGGGTATTTGCGACCCGCCACCGAGAGCGATCGCCTACTCCTCACACAGTGGAATCAGGAATTTATGCTCGAAGCGCTAGGTGGTTTAGAAGAAGATCCGGCGCAGACCACAGCATACCAACTCAACCGACAAATGGTTTATATCTGGCAAGACCAAGAGCCCGTTTCTATGGTCAATGCGCGCCCTTCAACTCCCAATGGAGCCACGATTGCCCCAGTCTATACTCCGCCGCAATATCGTCGTAAAGGATATGCCACAGCAGCAGTCGCAGCCTTGAGCCAGCAACTCCTCGATCAAGGATACCGCCATTGCTTTTTATTTACCGACCTCGCCAATCCGACTTCCAACCACATTTATCAAATGGTGGGATATCAAGCGATCGCTGACTGGCATGACTACTCGTTTTTGAAGTAAATAGAACTGCGTTCAAAATTATTTAAAACAACAACAGCACCCAGAACGGCCTCTTGAAATTCTTTCCTCACCTGTTATGAGCTTGCCTAGAGATGTGCTGATTAAAACTTCAATGAACCATAATTCAGTGAAATACCAGCGGCAGGGCTC
>CBIHQL010000836.1:0-1752 GCA_966211855.1 uncultured bacterium | reverse complement strand
CATACTTCACATTGAGCCTGGGTGAGGATATGTGTGGGTTGGAGTTGTTCTAAAATTTCGGTCTTGATTTGATAGACGCTCAATGCAGATTGCAACAAATCGGTGACGCGATCGTGGATTTCGCTGCTGGTACCGTTGGGGTTGAACTTGGGCGCTGTACAGATGGGCAAAGATTGGATCTCTGGCGGATAGTCACATTCATGCGATCGCCCCACCAAGTAATCTGTAAACCCCAACTGAGCCACAATCTCGGTTGCACTCGGAATTAGGGAGACAATTTTTAACTCTGCATTTGTCATTGTTAGATTCTCCCGCAGCATTTTTTCTACCCTAACGTTAAATCGTTAAAGAGAGATTGTCTTCTGCATTTTGATGTGAGCGATGCCAGCTTCCACAAATATCTCTCCTATTGGCGTGAACCCTAACTTGTCATATAGCCCTTTGACTTGAAGCTGAGCGTGCAGTTGGACGGTTTGAACCGGGGTTTGGTGCAGGAACTCTAAGATAAACTCCATCATTTGCCGACCGATGCCCAGGCCGCGAATCTCAGCTAAAACCGAAAGCCGCTCAATTTTAACGACGCGATCGCTCAAGTAACGCATCCGAGCCGTACCGACTGGGCGATCGCCAACCCATGCCAACACATGCTTGCATTCACCATCCAGGCCGTCAAAATCTAAGCTGGGGTCAACGCCTTGCTCGACTTGAAAAACCGCGTGACGAATGTCAGTGATTGCCGCTGCCGCATCAGCATAGGAGGCGATCGCGAGGGTAACTTGATCCATTTAATCAACCCCTTCAATCGGCGCGAAACCTTGGCGCTGGACGTTTTCGGTAATCACTCTGGGTTCTAAAAACTGCAAGAGATAATCGGGGCCACCTGCTTTAGAACCCACTCCAGAGAGTTTGAACCCACCAAACGGTTGCCGAGCTACGATCGCACCCGTAATGCCTCGGTTGATGTAGAGGTTACCCACTTCAAACTCTGCTTGGGCTTGCTCGATATGCGACGGCGTGCGCGAATAGAGACCACCTGTGAGAGCGAACTGGGTGCCGTTGGCGATCGCGAGTGCTTCGGCAAAATTCTGAGCGCGAATCACCGAAAGCACAGGGCCAAAAATCTCCTCTTGGGCGATCGTGGCGGTTGGGGTTACCTCGGTGAAAATCACGGGGCCAATAAAGTAACCCGTGTCGGGGGGAGGCATTTCGAGAGCGACTTGGGCTTCCGATTTGCCTTGCTCGATGTAGGTCAGAATGCGATCGCGAGCGGTGGCATCAATCACGGGGCCAACTTGAGTGCTGGGATGAGCAGCGTCTCCGATATTGAGCGATCGCGTAGCTTCTACCAGTCGCGTCACAAAAGCATCGTAAATGCTGTCGAGCACAATTACTCGCGAGCAAGCCGAGCATTTTTGACCGCTATAACCAAATGCCGATTGCACCACGCCTTGCACCGCTTGGTCGAGATCAGCACTGGCATCAACAATAATGGCGTTTTTGCCGCCCATTTCAGCTACGACTCGCTTCAGATGTCTTTGCCCCGGTTGCAACGTTGCGGCATCGGCATAAATTCGGCAACCCACTTCTTGAGAACCCGTGAACACAATCATGTGGACATCGGGATGTTTAACCATGTGAGCGCCCACCGTCGAACCTTTAGCGGGCACATATTGAAACACACCCTGCGGAATCCCAGCTTCTACTAAGATTTCGGTGAGCTTGGCAATAATCACTGAAGAGACTTCGGCAGGC
>CBIHQL010000835.1:0-1756 GCA_966211855.1 uncultured bacterium | reverse complement strand
ACAACCCCTGTGCACCGGGACAGTCCACCAAGACTTCGAGCCACTGACCCGCTGCTGCCTTACCAAACCCAGGCTCAGCCTCCCTTACAATCCCTCGACCTAGGCTTGGCTGTCCCATCAAATACACATCCAAATCTTGCAAAATTCAGCAAACCCAATCTCGCTTCCTTTTATTTTCACCCAAGGTTGAGCGGGTCATTATTTTAGCAAGGAAAAGATTTTTGCAATGTTCTGCTTTGTAAGAAGCAACCTGGACAATTATTAAAATTTAGTTGTATTTAGCGAATATTTCTAAGTAATTACGATATTCAATTAAGTATGAATCAAGGAAGATTTCCAAGGCTTAAGACTTCAGCCCCCAGAACAATCACCCATTTCTCCCCAATGATAGAGAGGGATCTTTTTGCACCTATGAGATTCTGTTCTTAGCAGAAGGTTGATTGATTCATCTTTAAATTCATAAAAAGCTAAACAGCTGCTTATCATCCTTTTAGAGATCTCGCCTTATTGGCATTAATTTTAACGATCTCTACGGATATTTATCCAACCCTAACAGGAGCCTACTTCTAGGACTTGTTGATATCGAGGCTTTGCTCACCAGTGCCCCCTGGCTGTTGCAAGCCGAGGTTCTATCTGCATCTTTGCAATTGAAGAGCAATTGAGAAGACAGCTTTATTTAGCCACTCTGGCTTGTTGTATTCTCGGTTTTCTACTTGATCAACTAGCCTCTGCAATAAACCCTAGATTTGCGTGAAAACTCTTCGGTTTCCGCAAAAATTATGACCTCTTATTGACCATGAACAGCATAAGCGAGCTCAGCAATATTGAGGTCTTTAAGAAAATTGGCTGTAATCTCGAATATTTCCTTTGAGAGAGCCATTTTTTACTTATCTCATTTCATTAATAAATCAACGACCCTCTAACATAACAACCCAGTTAGATTTTGATATGCGGTTTTCTGAATTTGATCCCACGAACACCTTGCAACTCAGTACAGAATCTGACTACGGCAGCGTTATTAGCTTTGTCGAGTCTGATTTAGTAGAAAGCGAGGTAGAACCATCAGATGCAGCAGTTTTGAGCGTAACCGACGAGCTGGAGGGATCAGACGCTTTAAGCGGTGATCTCAGCAGTGATGAGCTTGGTGCGATCGCCCCCATCGCAGCCCGCATTTCGGGTTACAACAAAACTGTCTCGGATGATGCAGTGGGGGCCTTCTTCAAAGAAATGGCGCGGTACCCCCTACTCAAGCCTAATGAAGAAGTTGAGCTAGCTCGGCAGGTGCAATACCTGGTTGAAATGGAGGAGATACATAGCAAGCTCAGAGACGAGTTGGGCCGCACTCCTAACCGAGCCGAACTAGCCGCTGCCGTTAATTTGACTGAGCGTCAACTAGAGCACCGTCTGCACCAAAGTCGGGTCGCCAAACGCAAGATGATTCGCTCAAACTTGCGCCTGGTTGTGTCGATCGCCAAACGTTATCTCAACCGGGGCGTACCGTTTCTAGACTTGATCCAAGAAGGTGCTTTGGGTTTGAATCGGGCCACCGAAAAGTTTGATCCCGATAAAGGCTATAAGTTTTCGACCTACGCATACTGGTGGATTCGCCAAGGGATCACCCGCACGATCGCCAACGATGCTCGGACGATTCGCCTCCCAGTGCATGTGGTCGAAAAGCTCAATAAGCTCAAAAAGGCTCACCGTGACCTGAAGCGTGATCTTAACCGCAACCCAACCGAGGTTGAACTTGCAGAAC
>CBIHQL010000834.1:0-1769 GCA_966211855.1 uncultured bacterium | reverse complement strand
AGCTTCCTTAATAGGCTTCCCAATCTTTTGAATCGCCTCACATTTGAGGAGCCTGGAGAAAACCACTCTCAACAAAATAGGAGAAATAAGTAGTCAGTAACTCTTGATTAATTGCGGGATAAGCGATCGCTGAGTTCTTCAAGCCACTCAGCACATTTTGGCAATCAAACTGGAGCTGATGGGTGCGGAAATAGATTTCAGGAACCGTCATTTGTTGCTCGGATGGCTCTGTGAGAAACGCCAGGTACGGGTACAGGGCATTGTCAGGAGATTGGCGAATGCGAGCGATCGCCTCTGAAATCCACTCCTGATAGGGCAGCACTTTTAGGGAATAACCCTGCTCACATAGCCAATCCATCAGTTGATACCACGAGATCGTAGAGGGATTTGATAGATTAAAGGCTTTACCGAAGGTGTTGTTTTGTAGTGAGAGATGCACGATCGCCTGACTCACAAAATCAACAGGCACGAGATCGACGGGCATGTGCCAATCTGGGGTAATGCCTAGCTGCAAACAACCTTTGATCATGCTACGCAGAAAATCGCTGTGATTACATACTCCTGTCTGGGTATGTCCTTCAATCCAGGCAGGACGATAGATGGCAGCAGGGATACCACGCGTTTGAGCAGCCCGAATTAAGTTTTCAGACACCCATTTGGTTTGGGTATAGCCATATAAACCTGTGGTGCGATCGGGCAACGTTTGTTCTGAAATCACTCCATCTGCATAGGCAGCAGGGGCGTAAACTCCCAAAGAGGAGAGGAAGTGAACCGCTTTAACTTGGGTGTGGCTGGCTAAGCGCAGGATCTCTTTCGTCCCTCTCACATTGGCAGTTTTGAGAACCGAATAGGGATAAACAAAATTGACCCAACTCGCATTGTGATAGATCACATCGATAGTAGCTGCTAGTTCTTCAAACTGTAGCTCTGACAGCCCAAAGCTCGGTTTTGACAGGTCGCCAACCACAGGGATAATGCGGGTGTGACGCTCATTTTTGCTATCCCAGAGTGAATAAAATTCCAAACTCCGCTGTAATTTCTGGGCGGCATCTTTTGGATCGTCAGCCCGCATCAAGCAATAAACTGTGGCCTGTGTCTGCTCCAAAATTTCGTGCAGCAAAAAGGCACCTAAGAAACCCGTGGCACCCGTTAGCAGGACGTTTTGAGGTTCTAATAGATTAGCGATCGGTAAGCCGTTGGTGTGAATGTTCGGATCTAAGACGGATTCAGCATGGAGATCGAGAGTGGGGGCGACTTCCGCTGGGATAGCAAAACCTGACGCTCTGACTTGTTGATCGGCAATGACTTGGGCCAGTTCAGCGATCGTGGGAGACAGGAAAATTGCTCGGAGCGCCAATTCCAGGCTGAATGTTTGCTGAATTTGAAAGAGGATCTGAGCCGCTAGGAGGGAGTGCCCACCGAGGTCAAAGAAGTTGTCGTGGATGCCCACCTGCTGAATGCCTAGTGTCTGTATCCAGATTGCTGCCAGTTGTTGTTCCGTAGAAGTGCGCGGGGCAACGAAGGCTTCTCGTAAATCGGGGCGCTCTGCGGTGGGGGCGGGTAAGGCGCGGCGATCAACCTTGCCATTGGGTGTGACAGGTAGACTCTCCATCATCACAAAGGCGCTGGGCACCATAAATTCGGGTAGCTTGCGCTTCAAAAATGCCCGCAGTTCTGGAACGAGATGGGTTGATCCTTTCAGATGGCGTGACACCACATGGGCGACCAGTCGTGGATTGGCGTGATCTTACCGGGCAACCACAATACTC
>CBIHQL010000833.1:0-1778 GCA_966211855.1 uncultured bacterium | reverse complement strand
GATATTTGGACTGAATTTAATTCTTATAGTGATATGGGTTTGTGCTACCTCGTTGCTGGAGAATATGAGCAAGGATTAGCCACCTATCAAGCTAAGTTATCTCTAGCCGAGGCAAAAACATCTGTAGAGCTGAGGCGTAATAGCTCCTACTGTGAAGTTGCTTTATTACATGCACATTTAGGACAACTGGATGCAGCAACAAGTGCTTTACAAATGGTAGGCGAGCACTTGCAGAAACCCTTAGAGACAGTGCCACCTTGGCAAGCCTGCTGGGATATGAATATGGCAGGTCTAGCGCAAAAACTAATTGGGCAGCATGATCAAGCTATCAATACTCTCAGGCACGCGATCGCCATTGCTGAGGCATGTAGCTTTAATGCTGATCGGGCGCGCTCTTGGTACATTCTGGGTGATGTTTATCGAGAGACTAAAGATTTTACCTCCTCTATTCATTACCAAAACCAGGCAATCGAGTTCTTCTCTAAAATCGGTGCTCGATATGAATTAGCTGAAAGTCACTACTACTTAGGGCTAACTTATCAAGACATGGGCGACGGAGATGTTGCTAGACATCATTGGCAGCAAGCACTAGTGCTCTTCCGCCAAATGAGTACACCAAGGCAAGTCAACAAGGTGTTAGCCTATCTTGCAGCTGATCCTATGGACTAACCTCAAGACAGTTACTAATAACTTACCAAATGACATGACTCAGGCTCGTTAAAATAGCACATTTGTTCTAATAGGGGCTGGCTTCCTCAGAAAAACCACTATAAGTTGCTCCAATCCTGATAATTAAGTTAAATTTAATTAAGAATCTGACCTCAAAGTGGCAGTCTTGCCATCGGCTGAAGTGGTTGGCTAATTATTACCGTTGATTCAAAAAACTATTCTCCGGGTCGCAGTTGCCCGATTGTGCTGAATCAAAACTGTTGTGCTCCGTGTTTTATAGAGGTCGCTAAATTATGAAATTATCTTGGAAAACAGTGCTGCTGTGGGCGTTGCCTGCTGTAGTCATCGGCTTTTTCCTCTGGCAGGGTGCATTTGCTACCGCGCCAATGGATATGAGCCAAAATACTGCAAGTACTCGGATGACTTATGGGCGCTTCCTGGAATATCTGGATGCAGGCCGAGTCACCAGCGTTGACCTCTATGAAGGGGGCCGAACCGCGATCGTTGAAGCAGTTGATCCTGAGTTAGACAATCGGGTGCAGCGTCTACGGGTTGACTTACCCGGAAATGCGCCTGAGGTGATCACTCGGCTAAGAGCAGACAAAATTAGCTTTGATACTCACCCACCTCGGAATGATGGTGCAATTTGGGGCTTGCTAGGAAACTTGGTCTTCCCCGTATTGCTGATTGCGGGCTTGTTCTTTCTGTTCCGCCGCTCTAACAATGTGCCCGGTGGCCCTGGTCAAGCGATGAACTTTGGCAAATCTCGCGCTCGCTTTCAAATGGAAGCTAAAACTGGCGTGATGTTTGATGATGTCGCCGGGATTGAAGAAGCCAAAGAAGAGCTTCAAGAAGTGGTCACCTTCCTCAAGAAGCCAGAACGCTTTACCGCTGTGGGTGCCCGGATTCCTAAAGGTGTACTGCTCGTTGGTCCTCCAGGTACAGGTAAAACCCTCTTGGCTAAAGCGATCGCCGGTGAAGCAGGTGTACCGTTCTTTAGCATTTCTGGTTCTGAATTCGTAGAAATGTTTGTGGGTGTGGGTGCCTCTCGCGTGCGTGACTTGTTCAAGAAGGCGAAGGAAAACGCGCCTTGCATCATCTTTATTGAT
>CBIHQL010000832.1:0-1781 GCA_966211855.1 uncultured bacterium | reverse complement strand
AACTGTTGTTGAGCCGCTTTAACCGAGCGATAGCCAGTTGCACTCCGAAAAGATTCATAATCTCCATAGAGGACGAGCACTACAGCGGCATCTAGCAGACCGTGATAATGATCATGATCTGAAGGGGGTATAGCTAAAAAGCTATTAAAATGGTCGTCAGTCATGGTTCTGAAGGCAAACGTGAGCTTCACAAACTAGCTACGTCAGCCTTTATAGGCAACAGTATAGGTATTTGCTCCTTGCGTGTCGTCCACATCAGGTTGACACTTCTGTGTGAACGGGTGATGGATGATTCAGTCCATCTCTTAGTTAAAGTTGACTCCAACTAAAGTAGGATTTGAAACTCAAGGATACCTACAAACTGACCAGTCCCCGCTTGACGGCAATAATCACAGCTTGAGTACGGTCGTTCACGCCTAGTTTGCTCAAAATACGATTCACATGCGATTTGATGGTACTTTCAACGATATTTAAAGCTGTACCAATTTCTTGATTACTCATTCCTTGTGCCATTAAACGAAGTACTTCTAACTCCCGTTCGCTGAGTTCTGGATTGCTCATCCTCTGTAATAATTTCGCACCCACAGCGGGCGGAATATATTTTTCACCGCTATGAATGGCGCGAATGGCATTTAACAGCTCGCTAGGTTTAGCATCCTTGAGCAGGTAGCCCTGCGCCCCTGCGCGCAAACCGCTATAAATATCTTCATCTCCATCATAAGTTGTGAGTACAGCAATCCGAGCCTGTTTAAATTCAGCACAAATCGCAATAATGGCTTCTACTCCTCCCATTCTGGGCATGCGTAGATCCATGAGCGTGATATCGGGTTGGTGTTGGCGATAAAGTGCGATCGCCTGCTGACCATCCTCGGCCTGAGCAATGACATTCATTTCTGAATCATGGTTGATAATGGTTGCCAGCCCCTGCCTAACAACGGCATGATCATCAGCAATCAGAATCCGAATTGGGGTGGTAGGGTGTGGGGTATGGGGTGTGGAGCGTGGAGAAGTCAATTGTCGATCCCCCTCTGAAGGCTCTGACGGAGACGGTGGAGTAAACGTCCTGTGCTTTCACACAAATTCATTAATTCAATAATGTCATTAATGTAATTCAAACTATTGGCAAGGAGAAGCAACGTTTCTAATTCTTTGAGGCTTCCATTAGCGATACCAAGGAACTGAAGATACTCCTTACGGTGATTCCGTCCATATCCCTCAGCAATATTGGCAGGTATAGAAACACAGGCTCTACGAATCTGCGAAGTTAATCCATAGATTTCATGCTTTGGCATGACTTCTGTTGCTTGATAAACCTGCTTTGCTAGTCGCATCGATATTTTCCAAACCTCCAAGTCACGGTAACTCTCCAGCTTACCCATACCCCGAACCCCATACCCTACACCCCAATTGTCACTACAATTTCTGTTCCTTGTCCAGGTTGGCTTTGAATCGTCAGTTGTGCCCCAATCAGCTCTGCCCGTTCGCTCATACCGAGCAGACCAAAACCGCTACCTAATGGGATA
Organism: uncultured bacterium; assembly: GCA_966211855.1. Taxonomy (GTDB): domain Bacteria; phylum Cyanobacteriota; class Cyanobacteriia; order FACHB-46; family FACHB-46; genus CBIHQL01. Next base: position 258 of record CBIHQL010000832.1, on the reverse strand, counting down.
CTACCAACCCCAAAGCCTTGTCCATCATCTTTGATCCGTAAAAGGCACTGGGTGCTGTTGTACGCCAACTCAACCAAGATCTCGCTGGCATTAGCATATCTCATAGCATTGGTGAGAGCCTCTTGCCCAATCCGGAGTAAATGATCTTCTACTTCGGCTGGTAGAGAAAAAGCTTCACCTTGGGTGCTGTAAATCAGACTAGTATTAGCAGTGGCTCGTATTTGATTGACAAGTTGCTGCAAAGCGCTCGGTAAATTG
>CBIHQL010000831.1:0-1786 GCA_966211855.1 uncultured bacterium | reverse complement strand
ATTTCAGAGTGTTGATCTGATGGAGTCTCTACAGTAGTCGGAGCATTGACAGCCGGGGGTTGCTCCTGAGCCGATACGTCTGAACTTGACTGCTCAGACGCGTCAGGAGGATGTGCCTGGCTGGATGGCTCAGGTTTTGAGGGCTTAGAGGGCCGCTTTGGGGAGGAACTCATAGGATGTTGTTGCAGACAGGAGGCATGATTGCATCAGTCTGCCTATTTTACTGAATGCAACCGCGCTACGGACTGATCCGCAAAGTTTCTGCAATCTTTACGGTCATTTGTCATGCAAATAGTTTTCGGTAAAGTTTTAAGGCAATGGGCAATTCTTCAGATCTAGCAACCACTCTAGCGATTTTATGACCCTAAGTTGGCAAACCCTAATGAGAAGAACCCCTGACCGCTAAAATGTCAGAATGTCAGGTAGAGTTCAAGGCAGTTGTGTGTCGGAAAAGCGCGGTCGCGGAATTATTAACGTTATTTTAGTGCTGGCAGTGATTGCCTTTGTCGGGTTTTCCATGGTGCCACTGCTGAGTAGTGCCTTTAAGGAGAACCCCACGGCAAATGACCCTTCAGCCTCACCTAGCCTTGCCACCTCAGCCGCTCAGCAAGAAGAACTGAAATCTCAAGCGAAGGGATATGAGTTGGTTTTGCAGCGAGAGCCTGAGAACCAAACTGCTCTCCGTGGCTTAGTCGAAACTCGCCTGCAACTGCAAGATATTAAGGGTGTGATTGAACCCTTAGAAAAGCTGACTAAGCTGAACCCTGATCAAACTCGGTATGGGGTACTGCTGGCCCAAGCCAAACAATATGCAGGCGATCGCGAAGGTGCCGCCGAAGCTTATCGAGCTATCTTGACCAGCAACCCCGGTGAGCCGATGGCCTTGCAAGGGCTAGTCGGGCTGTTGTTAGAGCAAAAGCGCCCTGAAGCTGCTGTCGGTTTACTGCAAGACACGCTCAAAACGGCTCCAGAAGCGAATCAAGTCAAGCCCGGTAGCGTGGATGTGCCAGCGGTGAAGCTATTGCTGGGGCAGGTCTATGCTGAGCAACAGCGCTATGACGAAGCGATCGCCATTTATGACGAGGCGATCAAAGACAACGACCAAGACTTCCGGCCTGTACTCGCCAAAGCCATTGTCTTGAAACAACAAGGGAAAGACGACGCAGCCAAGCCTTTATTTACCAAGGCCACGACTCTTGCCCCTGCCCAATACAAAGACCAAATCAATCAACTAGCCAGCGGTAAGCCTCCAGCCAGCCCAACCACTGCGCCTGCGCCTGCTTCTCCGGCAGCCCCCGCTAGCCCTGCGCCCGCACAACCTTAACCCATACCGCTGTCAGCTCCAGCACCTTCTAGCCACGCGATCGCTCCGAAGAGGATAAACAAAGCGCCTCCCAGTGCTGTCAGCATCCGTTCTGAGATGCGTCCACAAATCCAGCGGCCTGTGAGGACAGCGATCGCAGCACAAATGGCATGACCCAAAATCGCGCCTAAGGTCACCCCAATTGGGTTATTGGCGGCTGCGAGAAAGATGGTGGCAAATTGGGTGCGATCGCCCCACTCAGCCATAAAGGTTAGCGTGAAGGCTTCTAAACAGATTGCTACCCAGGTGTGACTTTTAGGCAGTTTCTCTTCTGCCGCTTTGACCACATCCATCGCTTCATCAGCTTCGTCACAATTTGCTTTGGGAGACATTTTGCTGGCTTCATACAGCAGCTTCAGGCCAAAAGCTAAGAACAAAATCACTTCGGCATAGTGCATCACGGTCTTGGGCAGTAGAGAAGCC
>CBIHQL010000830.1:0-1789 GCA_966211855.1 uncultured bacterium | reverse complement strand
AGACAATTTGGCTGAGGCTAGATTGTTACAAGAACTATTGCGGGGAGCTAAGTCCAAGCAATTTTATTTTGTGCATGTCAAGCGCCTGCAAGAAGCTCTAAATTGTCTCCAACAAGAAGATTTTGATGTCATTTTATTAGACCTCACACTGCCCGACAGTCAGGGTTTGAGTTCTTTGCCGACTTTGATCTGTCAGGCTCCTAGTGTGCCGATTGTGGTGCTGACCAACACCAATGATGACGAATTGGCGATCGCGGCAGTCAGACAAGGCGCCCAAGATTATTTAGTCAAGCGACAAGTCAGTGGCGAGTTGTTGATGCGATCGCTACTCTATGCGATTGAGCGGCAACAGATGGATGAAATCTTGCGAAAAACCAATCAATTGCTAACGGTGCAAGTGCAAGAACGTACCGAAGAGTTGGTAAAGGCTCAAGAGTTAAACCAACTCAAATCAGAATTTGTCTCCATGCTTTCTCATGATTTTCGTAACCCGCTCAACAGTATTTTGTTGTCTACGGGGCTGTTGCAAAATCACCCTGATCAACTCAGCGACGAAAAAAAGCTGACCCACTTTCAACGAATTCGCTCTTCAATTAACAAATTGGCTCATCTCTTAGATGAAGTGTCGATGCTGGGCAAAGCTGAGTCTGGTCAACTGCCATCAAACTTAGCTCCCCTGAATCTGGAAGATTTTTGTCGCAGCTTAATTGAGGAATTGCAACTCAGTGCAACCGAAAAACACCAGCTTCTATTTACAACTCGTGGAGGCGTGCCAGAAGCGCTTTGGGATGAAAGTGTCTTGCATCATATTTTGAGTAATCTGCTGGCGAATGCGGTGAAGTACTCTCCCAAGGGCGGTTTAATTTGGTTGGAACTGATTGGGCAAACATCAGCCGTGATCTTCCGAATTCAAGACCAAGGGATTGGCATTCCGAGGACTGATCAAGCCGATCTCTTTCAACCGTTTCACCGAGCCAGCAACGTCGATTCCATTCCAGGTACAGGCTTGGGGTTAGCGATCGCCCGGAAATGTGTCGAAATCTGTGAAGGTGCGATCGCCGTTGATAGCCAAGAAGGAGTCGGCACTACTTTTACCGTGACGCTACCCACGCGATCGCTCCAGCCCTAACTGACCGCAGCGCTAGAGAACTCGATAAATAATAAGGATAGTGGTCAGCAGAGTCAGGATGATTGAGCACGCTTACTAAGGCGATCATTGGTATCGCAAGTAACGTCAAAATCCCAAAAGAAGTTGCCAATCAGCGCTAAATTAATTGGAGAGGCGTTTAACAAATCCAGTTAACAGACTATCTGAGCAACTGGCCCCCTACTTCGCAGAAGCAACTATGCCAAGATCTCAACGGAACGACAACTTCATCGATAAAAGCTTTACGGTCATGGCAGACATGATCCTCAAAATGCTGCCAGCTACCAAAAAAGAGAAAGAAGCGTTTGCCTACTACCGAGATGGCATGTCCGCTCAGGGTGATGGCGAATATGCAGAAGCTTTAGAAAACTACTACGAAGCCCTGAAACTGGAAGAAGACCCCTACGATCGCAGCTACATCCTCTACAATATTGGGCTGATCCACACTAGCAACGGTGAGCACGAAGAAGCGCTGCAATATTATCATGAGGCGATCGAGCTGAACCCCCGGTTACCTCAGGCTTTGAACAACATCGCTGTGATTTATCATTATCAAGGCGATCGCGAAAAAGATGCGGGAAACAACGAAGCAGCCGAAGCGTTATTTGATAAAGCAGCCGAATTTTGGAAGCGAGCCATTCG
>CBIHQL010000829.1:0-1805 GCA_966211855.1 uncultured bacterium | reverse complement strand
ATCACGATCGTCAGTTTGGTGAGCTATAGTGCTCGATTTATTGCCTGGTTCGATCGCCATGTTGTCGATGGTGCAGTGAATGCGGTCGGCTTGGTGACGCTGTTGAGTGGGCAAGCCCTACGCTATACCGCCTCTGGACAATCGCAGTTGTATGTTCTGTTGGTGGTTTCGAGTTTGATTGCGATCGGATTTTTAGTGACCTGGTCTTTCTAGATCGCTAAAACGAATCGTTTCTATCCTGTGGTTCATCGTTTCATTTGTTTGTGTTTGTAGTTACAAAAGGAAAAGTGTGATGGGTGTTCGGAATTCTCTGCTCTCTCGCCGTAATATTTTGAAGTTTGGCGCGGGTGCTTTGGGCAGTGGGGCGATCGCGGTTGGTTTGGGTTCTCAGGCAGATGCTAAGCGACCACCCATGGGCAAGGTCAAAGCTGACACCACCAAGGTAGACAAAGACAATCTGACACCTGACCAAGCACTGCAATTGCTGATGGATGGCAACAAGCGGTTTGTCAGCCAAAAAGTGCAACATCCCCACCAAAGCTGGGCCAGAGTTCAAGAGGTTGCCAAAGGCCAAAAACCATTCGCCTCTATTCTCAGTTGTGCTGACTCGCGGGTGCCTGCTGAAATCGTTTTTGATCAAGGATTCGGTGACTTATTTGTTTGCCGGGTTGCTGGTAACGTTGCTACCCCCGAAGAAATCGGCAGCTTAGAATTTGGTGCGGCTGAGTTGGGCACCAAAGTAATTATGGTGATTGGTCATGAGCGCTGTGGTGCGGTCACTGCTGCGCTAAAGGGTGGTCAATTGCCAGGTCAAATTGGTAGCCTCGTTGATGCCATCAAACCTTCTTTAGATCGCGCGAAAGGAATGCAAGGTGATCCCCTGGCGAATGCCGTCAAAGCTAATGTGAAGTTGCAAATTGAAAATCTGAAAAAATCCCCTGTCTTATCTAATTTGATTGAGTCTGGTCAGCTCAAAATTGTGGGTGCTTACTACGACCTAGATGGCGGCACAATCTCCCTTGTTTAACCCCCCTTTGTCGGAGTGAATGCAGTTATGCTTAGTGCGTTAATTTGGCTACCTGTGTTGGGTGCTGCCCTGATCGGGTTTTGGCCTCAACCTTTAACCCCTCAGCGATCGCGATTGATTGCTCAGGCGATCGCTATCCTTACGTTTCTCGGCACCTTGTTCTTAGCCAGTGGGTTTGACTTGGAAATTGCTGGCTTACAGTTTCAAGAACAGATCAGTTGGATTGCACCCTTGGGGCTAGATTACCAACTGGGAGTCGATGGCTTGTCGCTACCGCTAGTGGTGTTGAATGGACTACTAGTTTGGCTAGCTGTGCAGACCACCCCTGAAACAGTGGCACGACCCCGCTTGTTTTATCCCCTACTGTTGTTGTTGGGAACAGCAGTCACAGGTGCCTTTGTCGCACAAAACTTGCTGTTATTCTTCTTGTTCTACGAGTTAGAACTCATCCCCCTCTATTTCTTGATTGTGATTTGGGGGGGAGAGCGTCGGGGCTATGCCGCCACCAAATTTCTGATTTATCAAGCCATTTCTGGCATTGTGCTACTAGCCGGATTCTTGGGTTGGGCTTGGTTAAGCAAATCAGATACCTTTGCTCTTGACCCACAAAGCGCTGCCCTGCTGCCTCTGGGATTGCAAACCTTGCTACTCGGCACGCTGCTGATTGGCTTCGGAATCAAAATGCCTCTGGTGCCCTTTCACACTTGGTTGCCAGATGCCTATGTCGAAGCCTCTACCCCCGTCTCGATAATGCTGGGTGGTGTCGTTTCCAAACTGG
>CBIHQL010000828.1:0-1805 GCA_966211855.1 uncultured bacterium | reverse complement strand
AAGCGCACTCAGCATCAGGGAAAAATCCTCCCTTAGTTTGACATTCTCCTCCCTAACTCTAGATATAACGTTTTAGGACAGATGGCCCGCTAGACTAGGGAAGTTGTATTGTAACCAAACTTCACAAACTTACGAACCTAGATTTTGTTGTGTCTCAGTAGGCTTGCTATGAGACTTTTCCCGATTAACTCAAATATCAGTAGGCAGCCTTGGTCAAAGGGCGTTCGGTTTACAAGCATTGTGGTTGGGGCGATCGCTCTCACAGTCACGCCCGCTGTAGTGCCAGCCGCCACTGCTCAGTTGCCCCAGGCTCTCAGCAACAATATTCAAAAGCTCGATAGCTCACTGCTCAGATCTGATACAGGCTCAGCCGAGGTCGAAACCAGTGAAGTGCGCTTAGATGGACGCAGCCTCTTCACGATCGCCATGCCAGCAGTCGAGCAAAAGCCAGGACAAGCAGAACCTATTAATCAACGAGCGCAAGATATTCAGGCACTTCTGCAACGGGTTGCCAACAGCGACTTTGACCCCCAAAAATTACAAGTTACCAGCTCGATTGATCCGCAAAGCGGTTTGCCTGTGATTTACATCAACGATCAATGGTTGATGACCGTGACCACCTTAGATGCCCAGCTACAGGGTCGCAATCCAGAGCGTTGGGCCGATAGATTGACGCAGATTATTCGCGAGGGGCTGCTCCGAGCCAAGCAAGAGCGACAAACGCAATACCTACTCCGACAAGCGTTGATTGCAGACGGAATTGCTTTCCTAGTCATTGTGAGCAGCTATGGTGTCTCTCGCTGGCAGCGGCGTTTAAAAATTCAGCAAAAACGCCTCAAGACTCAAATTCCCACCCAAGCTGACGTTTTACCAGATTCGGTCAGCACTCCCGATCCTGCACCTTCTCCGAGCGAAGAAATCCAAACGATCGCCACCGTGCGCCACGAGTTGTCTAAACGGCAAGAGCGCAATGTCTCTGACATCAAACTCAGGTTGTTGCAAGGCACTCAAGCACTCCTCTGGGGTGGCGGCACTTATGTGATCTTGGGGTTGTTTCCCTATACTCGGTGGCTCCAACCACTGCTGTTTTCAGCACCTCTACAAGTCTTGTCGATTGGGTTGATGACCTATGTGGTGATCCGTGTCAGCGATGTCTTGGTTGATCAGTTCTTTGATGTGCTCAGAGAGGGTCAATTTATTGCACCAGAAGTCTCTCAGCGTTTGGCATTGAGAGTGTCTACATTTTCACGGGTGCTCAAGAGTGTGACCGCGATCGTCTTCACCTTGGCGGGCGGGCTGATCGGGCTATCGCTAGTTGGAGTTGATCTGATTCCTCTGTTAGCGGGTGCCGGGATTATCGGTTTAGCGATTTCCTTCGCGTCTCAAAGCATTATCAAAGACATGATCAACGGCTTCTTGATTTTGCTGGAAGACCAGTATGCCGTGGGTGACGTAATCATGGTCGGGGAAGTCGCCGGACTGGTCGAAAACATGAACCTGCGAATTACCCAACTCCGCAATAACGAAGGCCGTCTGATTACCATCCCCAACAGTGCGATCGCTATTGTGCAAAACTTGTCAAAAGATTGGTCGCGCGTCGATATTGCCATCAATGTAGCTTACGGTACCCCCCCTGATCATGCGTTAGATGTGATCTGCGGAGTCGCCAAAACCATGTATGGCGATCGCGAGTGGCAACCTAAAATGCCCGAACCGCCAGAAGTATTGGGCATTGACGAACTCAACCACACAGGTATTTTGATTCGCGTGTGGATTAAAACCCAACCACTCCAGCAATGGAAGGT
>CBIHQL010000827.1:0-1817 GCA_966211855.1 uncultured bacterium | reverse complement strand
AGATTTCTAAGCCCTGAGCCATATTAGTTTGCGAATTAGATTGCAAACTAAAAGCAGCTGCTTGGATCGCATCAAACGGATACAACACCTTCATCAGCAAAAATAGCCGCTCCACTGCATCCGTCTGCACATCGTGGAGTGCCCGACGCAGCAAGTCAGCTTCTCGACTCGTCATCTCGTCTAAGCCGAGGTCTACCAAAGCCGTATAGATTTGACCGATAAACAAAATCTCTTGATCAATTAAGGTTTCTACCCCACTGCGGCCTTCGCGATCGAGAATGGCTTCGATGCCAACCTCATGCGGCATTTTAATCAGAATGTTGAGGATGTTACGACGGCTAGCTCCCCAAGCCGTGGTTAGATGAGCGACTAGCACATCCAAAGCTTCTAGCGTGCCGATCTGACCGATCGCGCTCCAAGCCAACATTCTCACCAAATCTGGTTTCTGGCGATCTTCAGCAACTTTGACCAACATGGGAATGGCTTCGTCTTCCAGGCGCACTAAAGCCCGCATAGCCGCCTGTCGAGTTGATTTGTAGTGCAGACCCCGAAGCAAGGAAGGATAGTATTCCTCATGGCGGGTTGCCGCGATCGCTTCCAGTAAGGCACAGCGCACCCGCAACGACTCATCCTTGAGCAAGTTGGGAATGTATAGCCGCAGAGCTTGCAGGTAGACGGCTTCTCCCAACGCCCGACATCCCATGACTCGCTCCCGCTCTTGCTTGTGAGTGAGCATCTGTCGCAACGCATTAGTTGCCTCAGCTTTTTGGCGAGGAGTGCCACGACGCAGCATCAATGAGGCAGCAGTTCCTCGCACAACAGGATCTACCTCAGATTCCAAATAAGGTTGGAGTTGCCGAATATCAGGCTCAGGCTCGGTCAACCACACGTAACGCAGCGCTACAGCCAAAACTTCCGGTGTCAGTGGTTGCTCAATCAGAATCTTAATCTGTGGCAAATACGCAGCATTGGGGTAAGCCAACATGGCCTCTAGACTCTGCCGTTGCAAAGCGGGGGGTAGATAGATCAGCAAAGGAGTTAGAGTTTCACCCACATTTTGGGGATCAATATGGCTCAAAAGCTCGATACAAGAGCGCTTATCAGCTTCGGTACCAGGGCGGTTAAGAGCTTCGATCACTGCTCGCTTCAGTTCACGCAGGTCAACATCTGAAATACTGAGTTGGCCCCGTTCTGCCCCCAATACCAGCAGCCCCGTGTAGCGAGTGCGCAGCAGCCAAACGGTGAGCAACCAGATGCCCGACAAAATAATAATCTGTCCCAAAAAAATCCAAGATTGCATTTGTGGGCTGACGCCTGTCCGCTGGCAAAACCAAATAATGCCCAAAATGCTGAGTCCGGTGATTCCAGTTGAGATCGGTTCGGCAATACCCCGAACTACCGATTGCAAACCGCTACGCACACTTTCGGGTAAGGGTTGAAACAAGACTGGGCCAGTACTTGTGAACAATGTATAGTGCAGTAGTTCATCCAAAAACTTGAGAATCACTAGGCCAGTAAATAACGGTACTAAGCCCGTCATAGAAAACGAACCCAGAATAATGATCGCGGTGGGCAGTAGCATCGCGGTGGTAAAGACCCCGATCCGCTCAATCACACGGCTAGAGGCAAACCATTGAATGATCAGCTCAAAAATGCCTAATACGCCGTTAAACAAACCCAAAAAACTCGCGATCCCGCTGACTAAGCCTGCTGTTTGTAGAGTCTGTCGCTCTAGCTGACTCAGAAACTGAAAATCAACCAACAAGAACAATACCTGCGCCATCATAAAGAAGGCAAATAGCAAGATGACGTAGCGT
>CBIHQL010000826.1:0-1826 GCA_966211855.1 uncultured bacterium | reverse complement strand
AAAGAAGATGCAGTTTCAGCAGAAATAGCTAAGGATGACCCCATCGGGATCGAAAAAGCCAAGAAAGCCTATGACGCTCAACAAATTGCTACCATCCGGGATGCGATTAAGCATGGTTTAGCCAAAGATGGGATGAACCAACTGCGGCAGATGGCACGAGAAGGGATGGCGCGGATTGTCATTACCGAAGGGGAAATCAATACCAAGCTCATCTTCCAAGTTTCTTCTAAGGAGACAACGACAAGAACCACGTCAGACAGGAAAAGCCAGAGTTTTGGAGGCTCACTCAGCGCTGGTGCATCTTGGGGATGGGGTAATGCCAGCCTCAGCGCCTATTACAACAACCTGAGTGTCAGCACCGTTGATCAAACCTCTGTAGGCAACATCGAAACACTGACCCAAATGAGTGGACAGGTGATTCTCAAGTTCAAAACTGACTATAAACCACTCAATGATGGTACAGGTTCGGTCAAAGAATCAGACCTCGCACCCATCGTTTAGATCTACTAGCTGGCTCCCTCTCCCTCACAAAGGGCTGGGGAGTTAGGTTTTTTACTCAACAAATTATTGGTGCATCTACGATCGCTTTCCAAGCGCCAACTGCGAACTCCATCTTGCCAGGAATATATGCCTTCCCTCTACTTTAGTGATTTAGTACTCATCAGTGCTGGAGAACTCTCTCAGATCCCTGCTACACATGAAGTAGAACCTGATGCTTTAGCAGAATTAATTGCCCAGTCTGGCCTCCAAACATCCACCTCAAACGTATCTGTACCCAGCCTCGTATTAGATGAGATTGCGATTGATTTGCCTGTGCATTTCCATCTCTCGCCTCGTCAGTCAAATTCGTCACCCACAGCCCGACTGCTGACCACTCTACCTTCGCCTCTAGTTCCCAACTCAACCAGCGCGTTAAGTCATTTTAGAGTTACCTTAAAGCTAAATCCTCAAGACTGAATTTCTATTCAGTGATATCCAGTTTGTTCTACGTGATATAGCCTCCGTGACTAATAGCGATCGCCCTCTGATTTCTGACGAGTCTCTCTCCAACGAACCCTCTGATCTGCCTAATGATGAATGGCAGCTATCAGAACTGATTCAAATCATTACGGCAGAGCTAGATCAGGCGCAAGACACCTTGATTCTCAAGTCGCAAAACCGACGGCTGTCCATGATGGTGAACCAGTTAAACCTAGACCTGCAAGTAGATGTGCGTCGCAACCCTGAGGGCAGCCTCATGTTTCGCACAGCTCCTCCTGGGCAAGCAGGCGCTACGGTGCTGAAACTAGGCTTCACTCCAGCCCTAGATACTCAAGTCCAAGAAACTCGCAAGTCGATCACGCTGGAAACCGAAGAATACCGAACCTTAGAAACCTTACCCAATATTCAAAGTTCGGAGATTCAAAAGCTCAAAACCGTTGGCATTCACTCCGTCAATGATTTAGAGGGAGTGACGCAAACCCCTGCAATGCTGACAGAGATCTCGTCCAAAAGCGGTATAGGCGAAGCTCGACTGCGGCTATGGCGAGAGTTGCCCTTTATCACTCAGATCACGCCAGAAAGCGGGACTCCAGGCAGTATCGTTGTGATTGATGGTGGCAATTTTGGTGCAGATGTTGTAGAGGTTTACTTTCAAGACCAGTTGGCTAGAATTCGCGATCGCACCGACACTCGCCTCACCGTTGAGATGCCCAAAAATGTCAGTGGTAGCGGCTTGGTTGTAGTCAAAGCAGGAACTCAGAAAACCAATTCTACCGCTTGGCGAGCCGATGTTTTAGATCTGTATGTCAAAGATATTGTCTTAGAATCTCCGACAACGCTCGTCC
>CBIHQL010000825.1:0-1842 GCA_966211855.1 uncultured bacterium | reverse complement strand
CAACTGCTGAAACTGCTGCCGAGCCGCTGTGCCATAACCATAGGTACGGCCTGCCCCCGGATCTTGGAAGGGGTAGCGAATGTAGTCAAGCTGGATGCCATCAACCGGGTAGCGGGTGGCAATTTCGCTCACCAAGCTCAACAGATAACGGCGAACTTCGGGGTTGGCAGGGTCGAGAAACGGCTTGCCCTGCCCCACCGGAATCATCTGCCCTCGATTGTCATAGTTCGCCCAGTTAGGGTTTGCCGCAATCACGGGCCCCGGATAGCTTTTGGGCAAGTTTAAGATGGCGTTGTGGCGATCGTTCCCGGCTGCAAAAGCCCAGATCCAAGCGTGCAGTTCCATCTTACGGGCATGAGCCAGTTTGACAGATGCTGCTAGGGGATCCCAATTGCGAGTTAGGGGGTTTTGTTGGGGGGCCACTTTGCTGGGGTAAATCGGGTAGCCTGCGTTTACCGTCTCGATAAACACGGTGTTAATGCCCGCAGCCGCCCAGCGATCGAAGAGTTTGGCTAGTCCTTGTTCAGACCCTGCTCGGACAATGGTGCCGCGATCGAGCCAAATCGCTCGAATTTCAGGTTGAGTTCGCAAGCGCTCTAGAGGGTAGTTATCCCAGAGGAGTTGCCGGGTGGTTAACCATTGGCTGCGAGCCTGTCGATAGTTGCCTTGGGCGATCAATTGCGAGAAGGTTTTCAGCCCTTGGCGCGCGTCGGTCAAGACTTGAGTCAAGCGATCGCTGGATGGGTTAGGCTGTCTGGCTTGATCGTTAGTTTCGCCCTTAGAAACGACAAGACCTGCATCATTGCTGGTGGCAACCAGATTAGCTTTGGCAGCAGCGGTACTCTCAGCTTCCGGGGTCTGTGCCGTCTGACCTGTCATTGCCCAATTCAAAGCATTTGCAGATAGCAGGGCGCTTTCGACCCGTCCAATTAAGTTTTCTAGTTCTTGCCGCATCGCGATCGCTTCTAAAGTGGCGATCGGTAGCGTGCCAGGTTCAACCTCTAAGCCGGGTGGTGCAACTTGTTCAGCAGGGTCGTTGAGAGGGGTATTGCCTCGTGAAATCAACGCAGAAGGTGCCTGCCGGATTGCGACTCTATCGGATGCACGAGCTGGATTTGAGGTGGCTGCTGGCGAAGATGCAGAGGTGGCAGATTGAGTAGGGGTAGTCGCTTGAGCGGTAGGAGCCGGAGTAGGGCTGGAAGCGTCTGGACTCGGAATCGTCGCGACGGGGCCTGAGCCAGCCGGAACTTCGCCATATTGAGTCAACGCCGCTCGTAACCAGGCGCTATCAAATGCTGCTGACCCAGAAGATTTGCGACCCCAATTCCAGCCGAGAAACGTGGCTCGCTCGGTGGTGACTACGGCAGGTGGGTTTTCGTTAGCAGCGGCAGCTCCCATAATGCCTGCCAGAGAAGCAGCTTTCCAGGTAGCGACGGTCTGGCTGTTGAGGCTAGAGGGCATTAACACCCCTCCCCATAGCGAGTCGGCGGTCATGCCTTTGCGTACCCACGCTTGCGGTTGAGTTGTAATCGTTTGCAAACTGGCGGGTTCTGACAACGGAAACGCCCAATAAGCCCCCAAAAGCGATCGCAACGCTTGCCGCACTCCTAGTGGTGATAGCCGACCTACTGGGCCACTGACGATTACCCGTCCCCCTTGGCTGACCCATTCTTCGATCGCGAGGGTTTGAGAAGCAGTTAACGTCTCGATGTTAGGCAGAAACAGCACCGTAATGCCTGCTAAGTCAGAGGCTTTCTGCACCTGCGACAGCTCGACGATGCGGTAAGCAACTTTGGCAGTTTGTAAGCGATCGCTGATGCCACTCCACTCAGCAGCATTGTC
>CBIHQL010000824.1:0-1845 GCA_966211855.1 uncultured bacterium | reverse complement strand
CTCAACGCTTTATTTACAGTCGCTCCAGCTCCTGCACTCTCCTCTGCCGCACTTCCTGATACCGATGCGCTAACTTCTACAACCGCAAATCCACCGATCGCCTCAGGCCCTGCATCGCCCGCCCTCCAACTACAAATCACCTCGCGCGATGGCTTAACTGCTAGAGCCAAACTTTATGGCAGCGATGAGGTAAAAATCGCTCAACTCCAAGCAGGGCAACTCGTTCAAGAATCAGTGAGAATCCTTCCCCGAAATTTGAATTTAGCGATCGCCCTCGACTCAACCCTAGAGCGGATCGAGCGGGTAGATGCCACCAGCGCCTTTTCAGCCATGCCCCACGTCACGCTCACAACCGCAGGCGAGCAACCCGCCGACTTGTTGTTTGGTCGAGTCAATCGTCCTGCTATTAGCAATAGTGAATCTGTCTCTAGTGCCGAAATATCTGGCAGTGGGGCTAGCGTCGCTCACACAATCAGTAGCGATTTGACCTTACCATCTAGGCAGTACGGGCTTTTTTCGCTGGGTAAAGAGTTGATTGCGAACACCCTTGGTGAGGGAGGCGAAGCAGTGAAAGCAGCCATTCAGCGGTTGTTGCCTCATATGAAAACTCAACTCGCAGCGAAGCTTCTCCGACTCATTGCCAACGAAAATTCCTCCCGATTAGGCGTGCAAGCCAGTTTAGAACTGCTCACCTCTCCGCCCCAAATTCTTCTACAACGAGAAACCGCCCGCGCACCTTGGTTGCTGCCTAGCAGTGAGCTAGCTACCCCACCCATCACCAACACCGGCATTCCCACGCTACCAATCGGCAGCCGCATTCGCTATCGACTGCTCAACTACAGCGATCGCCCCGTTTATTTCATTGTTTTGGGACTCGATAGTAGTGGTAATCTGATCACGGTCTACTCTAGCCAAACGACGAGTGCTGAAGGCGCTGAAGCTAAACCTACGTTGCAACAAGAAGCGATCGCCCCCAACACTACCATCACCTTTCCTAAGCCAGGTAACTCGTTAGAGTGGGTGATTCGTGGCCCTGCTGGTTTAGCTGAAACTCACATCATCTTCAGCCGCCAACCGTTTACCCAAACTCTCGCTACGTTAGAAACAGCGATGCGACCAATGGGTGATGTTCAGCGGATCAGCACCCCCAACAACCCGCTAGAAGTTGTGCAAGCGATCGCCCAAGACCTCCATCAAGCCAGTGCTACTACCCTGGCATCACTCACAGCTCCTCCAGATAGTTTTGCGCTCGATGTTGATAGTTGGGCAACGCTTAGATTCTTTCATCACATTGCCGAGGCCAAACGCTTAAATCAAAGTTAATCAGAGATTGCTGTTAACTTTTTAGATATTTGTGCAACAACAAATGTAAGTTTTGCTTGGTTGTTTCTGGAACTTTATCCAATGGTGTCAAAATTGCATATTTGAGTGCAGAATGAGCCTCAGACACCGGAGGATTAGCACTTAATCGTCGCACTGTTTCTTGAATTACCTTTTGAGCATTTACGGCATTGCGTTGCAAGTTGGCAATCACCATATCAACCGTGACACTGTCATGCTCAGGATGCCAGCAATCATAATCAGTTGCTAAAGCTAAAGTTGCATAAGCAATTTCTGCCTCCCGAGCAAGTTTTGCTTCTGGCAGATTGGTCATTCCAATCACGCTAGCGCCCCAACTGCGGTAAAGGTGTGACTCTGCTTTCGTTGAAAATGCAGGGCCTTCCATGCAAACATAAGTGCCGCCACGATGCAGGGTTACTTCTGGCAAATTCAAGCTTTCGACTGCATCTCCTAATACTTTGGCTAGCTGGTGACAGACTGGATCACCAAAGGCAATATGAGCAA
>CBIHQL010000823.1:0-1846 GCA_966211855.1 uncultured bacterium | reverse complement strand
AATGGTAGATTTTGGTCTCAGGTTATAAAGTGACCAGTTCTCGTGCAGCTACCTGAGGTTGGATCGGTTCAGCTTTCACCCAAACTTGGTCTAAGCCGCCGCTAATCAAGTAGTGCTTTTGGGTGGGGTCTTGGTCGGGATAGTCGAGGCGTTTGTGCATACCGCGAGATTCTTGCCGCTGCAAACCGCTGCTATACATCCAGCAAGCCGTTGCCACCATTGCCGCTGCTTCACGAGAGCGAATCACGTCGATATCAGTCGGTGTGGCGCTATGGCGAATCTCCTGCCACAAACTATTTAAGCGATTTAAGGAATCATTCAACACAGACTCAGAGCGGAACAGGTTGCGATCGTAGGGCATTACTTCTGCTTGGGTGGCAGCGATCGTCTCCTGGGGAGTCAGCGATCGCCCTTCCTCACCGCGTAAGCCTACTGCACCCACGCCTTGTACTGGTCGCTGATTGGCTTTCGCTCCCAGATTTAGGGCAAAGGCCGCCGCAGATTGTCCTGCCCAGTAACCTGATGACATGGCCCAGGCCGCATTGTGGCTCCCCCCTCCGGTAAAGCCACCACAGATCAATTCGCGAGTCGCGGCATCTCCGGAGGCATAGAGTCCGGGAACAGAGGTGGCGCAGGTACGATCGGTGATCCGGATACCACCTGTACCGCGAACTGTACCCTCTAGACGCATGGTGATCGGGAAGCGGTGGGTGAAGGGATCAATCCCAGCGCGATCGAACGCCACAAAGAAGTTGGGTTGAGAAGCCCGCATCCAAGCTTTGGTTTCTTCCGTCATGTTTTGATCCAAGCGAGCATAGACGGACTGACTCAGCAGGGTCTTGGCAATCACTGAGCGTCCCCGCTTCGAGCCTGCGCCTTCAATCACAGTGCCATCTTCATAGGTGAAGGAAGCCCAGTCATAGAAGCGAGTTTTGGTGACAGAGGAGAAACCGGGAGAGATGGCATAGGCATTGGAGAACTCCATCCCGGAAAAGTCAGCCCCCGCTTCGGCTGCCATCAGGTATCCGTCTCCTGTCAGGACATTGCAACCCAAAGCTTTGCTGAGGAAGGCACAACCACCCGTGGCAATCACAACGGCACCTGCTCTCACGGTCCAAGGTTCTTGGGTATTGCGATTGATCCCCTTGGCTCCCGCCACCGCTCCCTCGCTGTCTACCAGTAATTCCAAAGCAGGACTGTGATCTAGGATTTTGACCCCAGCTTGGCGGATCTGCTTCCGCATGAAGCGCATGTAATCTGGACCTTGCAGCGATCGCCGGATCGGTTTACCCTCAGCATCCGCCTGAAAAGGATATCCCAAATCTGCCAGAAAATTGATGTTGTCATAGGTGCGATCGAGCACTCGCTCCATCCACGATCGCTGGGCCAGAAAACCACCCATCGCTTCCCGACTCGCCATTGCCGCTTCCCGTTGCTCTGGGTCGGGGGCCACATACCAAACGCCATTTCCCGATGCGGCGGCTGCACCACTGGTACCACAGTAGCCTTTATCCACCAAGATCACCTTAGCTCCGTTGCTAGCGGCACTCCAAGCGGCCCAGGTACCGGAAGGACCACCCCCAATCACCAAGACATCTGCCGTCAAATTCAGGCCCGAAACATGGTTGGAAACAGGACTGGAAGCGGCATCACTTGTGATTTGACGATTCATACATTCGCTCCTTCAGATCAAAATGTGGAAAGAGATTAAGGATTCGCGACTTGCCAAGCTTGGATGTCAAAATCAGACTTCAACAACTTCTGCTCTGCTAAAAATTGCTTAGTGGAGTTCAAGAGCTGCAAGCCTCTGTCGTTAAAAGGTTCTGTCGGGTAGAGGTTCAGAGGG
>CBIHQL010000822.1:0-1858 GCA_966211855.1 uncultured bacterium | reverse complement strand
A
Source organism: uncultured bacterium (assembly GCA_966211855.1). Lineage (GTDB taxonomy): Bacteria > Cyanobacteriota > Cyanobacteriia > FACHB-46 > FACHB-46 > CBIHQL01. The sequence continues at coordinate 1,857 of CBIHQL010000822.1, read as the reverse complement.
CAGCGATCGGTGGGCATGGTGTTCCAAGATTTTGCGCTGTTTCCCCATCTGACGGTGGCTCAAAACGTTGCCTTTGGTTTGCAAAAATTAGGCAAGCCTAGTGAAATTCAAGCGCGGACTGCCGAGGCGATCGCTCAAGTACGTTTGCAAGGCTTTGAAGATCGTTACCCCCATGAGCTATCTGGTGGGCAACAACAACGGGTGGCCTTAGCACGAGCTTTAGCACCGCGTCCAGCTTTGGTGTTGTTGGATGAGCCGTTGAGTAACCTAGACGCTCAAGTGCGGTTACGCTTGCGAGAAGAAGTGCGAGAAATCCTCAAAGCAGCAGGCACCTCTGGGGTGTTTGTGACCCACGATCAAGAAGAAGCCCTGGCAATTTCTGATCGCGTGGCAGTAATGCGTCAAGGCAGGCTAGAACAACTGGGCACCCCTGAAGAAATTTACTGTCACCCGACATCGCGGTTTGTGGCTGAGTTTGTCACCCAGGCCAATTTCTTAGTGGCACAGCGGCAAGGTCAACTGTGGCAAACCGAAGTCGGGGATTTCAAACTTCCAGCCGATCAAGCGATCGCTGCTGAAGCAGGTGAACTGATGATCCGGCAAGAAGATGTGGTTTTAGAGCCAGATGCCACAGCCCCCGTGGTGATTCGCGATCGCCAATTCTTAGGCCGAGAATATTGCTACTGCCTAACGACCCCTTCGGGCAAAGAACTCCACGCCCGCACGACAACAGCCGTCAACCTACCCATTGGTACACGAGTGCAGCTCTCGGTGCCTGACCAAGCTTTGCGAGTGTTTCCCTCAGAAACCTCAACCGAATTGGCAAAAACTCTGTAATTTCCGGGCTTCGATCGCGATCGCGATAATAGTGTCATAGAAGACCCTTCGTGTGATCAACTCAGGAGGTCGCGATCATGTTTTCCAAAATGCGCCAGGTATTAGCGGCTGTTTGTCTGTCTGTCTTGCTGCTCACGACTGCTTGCACCCCCGAAGCCCCTTCCCGATGGGATCAGGCTCAGCAGGAAAGTACTCAAAAGCCACCCGCTCAAACCACAGCTACTAAGCCTACCTCTGGTGGGTCGTTTAACCAATTCTTCCCAGAGCCGGGAGGTGGATATGAGCGAGTTTACACCCAAGAAAAAGCCGGGTTCGCTGAAGCCAAATTGAAACAAGGTGGTAAAGACGTGGCAATGCTGGCAATTTCTGACACAGCCAGTAACCCCAGTGCTGTTGATAAATTCCGCACCAGCAGCAAAATGATTGCCGGATACCCTGCCGTTCAACAAGGCACCACAGGCACCAGTGTGTTAGTGGGCGATCGCTATCAAGTCAAAGTGCTCTCGAAAGATCCGGCTTTTACTGCCAGCGATCGCGAAGCTTGGCTGCAAAAATTTGACCTCAGTGGCTTAAATAACTTAGCGGCTAACGCTTCCAAACAGTAGTAAATAGAGCGATCGCAGTCTTATCACCGCAACATTCCGCTATTGGGGGCAATCCTGCCTTTAGCCCAATTCGTCTAAATCTGGAGTATTCAAAATGAGTCAAAAACCGATTTTTGAACTGGTAGATCAGCTACCCACCAATAACATGACGGTTTATTCACTCAAGGCATTAGATTTCGTCGTGCCGGGGCAGTGGCAAAACTTAGTCGGGTTTGAAAACACCATTCGTACGGTGACTGGTGAAACCGACGAAGGGATGATTCAGCAGATTGGTGAGCGGGCGATTCACCTTTATAACGACCCATCTCAGGGCTATCAACGAGCCTTGTGGATTTATCAGACCATTGATAGTGCTGGTAGTGCTCTGGGTACAGCCGCCTTAGCCAACAAAATTAGCGAGAAAGTGCCGTTTCTC
>CBIHQL010000821.1:0-1861 GCA_966211855.1 uncultured bacterium | reverse complement strand
GTGAGTAACTGCACCCCAACACGCTGACGAGCACATTGTGGAGCCACATAGATCGCTGTAACTTGAGCATCCAAGGCAGATAAGCCAGCAAACCCCACTAAAACATCTGCTCGCTCAGCCAACCAAATAAATTCACGGGCACCTCGATATCGCGCTTGGCCTTCCACCAAAGCTGTCATTTGGTCTGGACTGTAATCAGCCGCACACAGCCCTCTCAGCGAGTTAGCCTGTAATTGAATGACGCGATCGAGATCTTCTAATCGAGCCGGACGGATGTCAATTTCCATAAAAGTGGAAGCAGCATTACAAATTATTATTCCCGGTAGAGAAGCGATCGCCCAGGATGGGTAGGCTAAGAGTGATTCAACTGAAATTCTAGTTCTAGAGACATTGATGTCGTGTAAATTAACACCTAGTAGCAGCGAATTTTCTGAGGCTGCCGTCGGTAAAGCTTCTACCTAGATTGAGAAACTCACCATGCTCCGCTTCTGGATCTATCGACATCAGCGCTTACTCATCCTTCTTAGCATAGCGATTTTAGGAATAGCAACTGTCTGGTCGATTGAGCAGTTTAACCACGACCCCTCTTTTTTTCTCTTAGGCAATCATCGACCTACTACCGATCTTAAAAAATTAGAGAAATTCTTAAAATCGAAGCAATGGGAAGCAGCCGATCGCGAGACTAACAAGCTCATCTTGGTAGCAACTCATACCTCTACCGACTTGCTCGGTAATCTTGAACCTAGTTTAGTAAAACGCTTACCTTGTGCCGATCTACAAGCGATCGATCAATTGTGGGTGAAATATAGTGGTGGGCGATTTGGGTTTAGTGTGCAAAAACGCATATTTGAAGCGATCGCCGAAACACCCAACTCTAACAAATCAGATAAGAAATTAGAAGCTCTAGCACCTCACCATAACAAGCAACTATCACCCGCAAAATCTCCTAACGTGTTGACCGAGGCTTCCACTTCTGACGAAAATAGCCAAAAGATATGGCATATGAATCAGTTTAGTAATCGTATCGGCTTCGGCCTCCAGAAAGCTGCCAAACCCACAATTCAAGCCCCAGCGGGACGTTTACCCTCGTGGGGAGTGTTTTTTGAACAACCAGCTAGCAATTTTAAGCCCTTCTCTACCCCCGAATTTGTCCAACGGCAAAAATGGTGCCGCTTATCGTGAAGCCTGATCAACGGGGAATACGTTCTGCATCAGTACCAATCCATCGCTGAACTTTCACTGCCCCATCAATTTTCTTTTCTAGCTCTGTTAGTTTTGACGGTGCATCAGGAGATGCAAGGTAATGATTTACCGTTTTGGTTTTGTCGCCGATCTTTAACGAAGTAATCACATAAGCAGCATCTGTAGGGCCACCGCTATAACTATCAGCTAAATCGAAGTATTGAGCACGTTGAAACTCATTCATAAGTCGTCTAAAAGCTGCAGGACTGATTCTCCCGGTTCGCTTGCCCTTAACTTTGACATACTCAATACCTTCATACACAACTTTGCCATTGCCGTAAATTGTCAGCTTGTACATTGGGCAGAACCCAAAACAGGCGCTGCGCTCTAGGGTGATCACAGCTCTGCGCAATTCTCGCTGCGATCGCAATAATCGCGGCAGCGACCCACTCGGCTGCTCAACCGGGGTTGCCGCAGTTAAGGACGCGCTACCGGAAGACGGAGTTAGAAGAATGCCACCCAAGCTCAAAATTAAGCCCAAGCTCATTAGCAGGGGAAGTTGCGTCATAATTCCTCACAGCAGAACAATCAACATTCAGTCAGACTCATTGTTATCTAACCCGATTCCGTCAAAGTGTGAAATTGCGAGTTCCAGAGGTGACCTCAATGATCGTCAACC
>CBIHQL010000820.1:0-1863 GCA_966211855.1 uncultured bacterium | reverse complement strand
GCGCTGTCAAGGCTTCTATCAAGCGGGGGAAAAATTCAGTAAGATTTGCGTTTATAGAATTTTGTGCCAAATAAATTCCTGGGCGACTTTATTAGAACTTCATTGGTAAAATCTACAAAATAAAACTGACTCTCTTGTAACCTTGCAGATCCTAGGGGGGCTAAAGCTGTTTTCAAAACAGGTCTTGAGAGCTGACATGGTAAAGATTCGGACAATTTTTAGTTGTTACTATTCACAAATAAAAAGACATTGGTGGAAACTAATGAGAGGTCGTGAACGTCTTTGCAAAAAAACCGTCCTCCTGTAGACTGATTGGGTCAAAAAGCTTCACTGAATCTTTAATTCTTCGGTGATCACAGTCACATTTTCAACGTGATCCAAGACAGTAGCATGACAGTACTTAGCCTAAGGCGGTATCTCAGCTTACCTGTCTTCTGTGAAGCAGCGTAATTAAGCGGTATTGACTCCATTAAAACTGCTTTATTATTGCTGGCACAAATGATTAAGGATAAAAACTGTTTTTGCTTAGCCCCCTTGTCCAGGTGTGGGAGCACAAAATAACGTGGCTACTTGGATTGACCGCTACCAACGAGAAATTATGCCAGAAGAGCAGAAGCTGTATGACCATCTGCTCCAATGTGTCCAATCAGAGCCGCCGCAGCAGTTGATTGAGCGTTTTCGCTCTCTCTTTATCGATGGGCTAGGATACCCGAATCGAGAAGTCACCCTGGCACTCGACAAAATTTTGGCGTCCAAGGGGGCTGAAAGTGAATTTAAGTTCATCCTCAACCGCTGCTGTCATATTTTGATCAATCGTTGGCAACCGCGATCGCATCTGCAACTGTTTATCCTTGATTTGGTTGCTTTATTTGAGAAACCCTCTACACGCCCCATTACCGAGGTATCTCGCGTTAAGTCAGTCCGTCGCCTGCGAGAACTAGTTGAGTCATTTGCCCAAAGTGAGCAGTATGCAACCCTACGCCGCTTAACTCGGGTCATCATTCAAAACCAAGAATCTCATGCACCTCAAGAAAATCGATCGCTAGGCTCACTGCTGCGTCGCTATCCTTATCTCTACGATCATTGCTTAATCAGCGAGGATAGTTCTTTCGAGCATCAGCAGACGATTCGTGACATTCAAGCCCAGGTACAGCGGCAATTTGAGATTGATTTGTCTCAGTACGTTACTTACCGGGTGCGAGAATCTCAAGTGGCTCGGCTATCACCCATGCAAACGCCGACTCGCATTATTCAGCCTGCCAAAAACCCTACCTTGCTGAGTGACGCTGAACTGAGCTACGCACTGAAACATTTCGTGGGCCGAGTCGATGGCACCTCTACTTACCGAGACTTAGCCAATCGTTTTTTGGCGCATAGTAGTTATGCACCTTCTTATCAAGCCTTTAAAAATGACTTATACGAATACATCACTGCATCTGTAGACCCCGAATATGGTCGACGGCAGTTTAATAAACAACTTTATTTGCAAATTAGAAATATTTTGCCCGATAATCACGACCAAAAACTCAATGATTTTCTTCTAATTCGTACTTGTAGTTATCTCTTGAACTTCTTGGTGGTAGAGAGCGCTCAACGACCCCAGCACTTTGTGTTTGCTGATTTGATTACCAATCTAGGGGCAACGGGAGCAACGGGCATTTTATTGAAGATTGTCTTGCTCTGCCGGAAAGTCAAACCTTATTTAGAAAAGCGCTTTTCAATTTTATTCAACCACTACGAATCCTATAGCCGAGATGGTGTGGAATGGCTGATTCAAGCGCTTGAAAACTTGAATGTTGCCCTGAGTACTAATTTCGGTGTGGTGGATTTGTCTTACATGCATCAATTAGTTCCTTAGGTTCT
>CBIHQL010000819.1:0-1867 GCA_966211855.1 uncultured bacterium | reverse complement strand
TGTTAGAATTTTGTCCCCGAATTAGCCTCAATTCCTTACACTTAAAGACATTCAATCGCGTTAGCATTACAGATTCTGGGAATGGTATTCCACTTAAAATTCAATCACGGATTTTTGAGTCATTTTTTACAACTAAACCAGTAGGCAAAGGTTTAGGCATCGGCTTGGAAACCACACGGCGCATTGTCGAAAATCGTCACTATGGCACGATTTTATTTGAATCGCAACCCGGAAAAACCTGCTTTAATATTTGCTTACCCATCATTGAGAGCTTGGATAACTCGCCTAGTCATAACGGTAGTACCACTTAGTCGCTTTGTCTGCTTGCTGCTGAAACAAGGCTGTTCCTAAGTTGTTGTGAGCCATCGCCGGATTGGGCTTAATTCGATTGCCCGCTTTAGCTTGGTGCTAGTTTGTTCCGTTGTCCTTGATCCAATAAAGCCGCTCTAATAATAACCAAGGCTTCTGCTTTGTTAGGTCTCAGTTCAACGGCTTTGAGAGCGGCTGTAATAGCTCCGTCAATATCGACTCATTGATATTGACGGAGCTAAATTGGTGTAGACATTGGAGCTACGCGGATTCAGGTCAATCATGTTTTGATAAACTGTAGCGTCTCTATCCCCTGCCAAACAAGCACTTCATACCTCTGTTACCTGGCAACGGCAGGTTGAGTTCCGGCTGAACTACGAAGGAGATCGAGCAATACTTGTACGCCACAAGCTAAAGCCACAAGGGCGACCAAGGAGAGGGAGGAGAGGCGATTGCCAGAGAATCCTAAAACCAATACCAAAACAGCAGAACCCATACGGTAAGCACTCAAAATCTTGCGATATCTCCAGCTTCCTAAGGCACAACTCATATAGTGGATGACTGCCAACACCAATAGGCAGCTAGCCACCGCTAAGCAGAGCAACCACCGTTCCGCAGCAGAGGGAAGGTCAGAACCATTATGGATGATTAGGTGTTCTAGACCTACTCCAGCAGCAACCAATCCCATTGCCAAGGGTAGATGGGCAAACAGCCAACTGAGGGCAATTCGCATCTTGCCAACTTTCATTGATTTGAGAGGCGAACTGTCAGCCGTATCGAAGTACAACCACCACAGACTAAAAGCGATCGCCAAGCCCAACAACCCTACAAAAATAGAGCTGAGGCTCCATTCGTGTTCTGCTAATCCTCCAACCACACCAATTACAGATTCACCTAAAACAATTAAAGTAAACAGGCCGATCCGCTCTGGAATGTGAGACATGCTAGGAGGAACCTTAGCGACGAGACGCCCTGCTGACAGAGGTGTAGAGAAATCTATCGCTAGGCCCACTAGCCAAAATCCTAACCGCCAAGGAGGAGGCAGAAATGCAGAGATGAACCAGAGCCCTGCACTGAGGCCAAAGCCAATGGCATACCAGGTTGCCAGCGATCGCGCTAGTGGCAAGTGATATCCCGCATTCAAGTATTGCAAAACTAAAGTGCTACGAAACAAGACATAGCAGAGGGCAAAACTACTTCCAGAACTGCTTAGCCCATGATGCACATTCACTGCCATTGCTGCCACGATTGCCATCTGCAAGAAGGCAAACAGGCGATCGAGAATCCCATCGGTGTCGAAGCGAGTAGCGTAGAAGGTTGCTCCCACCCAGCACCACCAGATAGGCGAGAATAAAATTGCAAAGTCCAAAAATCCAGCCCAGGAAATATTGTCGCTTAAGTCATGAGCGAGTTCTGCGATCGCCGCGACAAAGATTAAATCGTAAAACAGTTCCAACCAAGTGGCGTGACGCTCATGTACTTGGTCTTCATCCCAACGTAGACGGGGTGGTTGCCATAAGTTTCTTGTCATGGAACCTTGACTGTCTCAGCAACAGTG
>CBIHQL010000818.1:0-1867 GCA_966211855.1 uncultured bacterium | reverse complement strand
TCTTAATTTCCTCAGCCTGCCAGTAAATCATGACTGTTTTCCTCAACCTACGGCAGTGATCACCTAGACAACCGAACTACCAACTTTCTTCGCCCGAATTTGTATCCTGCCAGATCTGCAAATCCAACTCATTGAGGTAGAGGAGACCATCACAGATTTGGGAGCCTGTGCCTTGCAGCTCTAAGTCAAACCAACCATCATCGCGGGCATTAGCTCCTAGCAAAGCTGCGGCAATATTAACCGTTAAGCCATGATGAGAAACCAAACGCGAGATCACTGGTTCCCCTTGATAAGCTTTGGGAATCCGCACGCGAATGCGCTTTTGGGTGGGTCGGATATCGATCGCCATCACTAACTCTCCTCTCTTACATCTTTGATTTTGGTTTTCTGTTCCACGATTTCTTTCAAAACCAGCGTGACTACAGCCAAGAAAGCCAGTAGCACTGCCGCAGAAAATGCCGCCTGCGTTTCATACTGCTTGTATGCTTCTTCTACAAACAAAGGTAAGGTTTGGGTTTTGCCAGCAATGTTGCCTGATACGACCGAGACTGCACCAAACTCACCCATCACCCGAGCGTTGGTCAAAATCACACCGTACAATAACCCCCAACGGATATTGGGAATCGTGACTCGCCAAAATATTTGCCAATCATTCGCACCCAGTGTACGAGCGGCTTCTTCTTGATCAACGCCTGCTTCTTCCAAAACCGGAATCACTTCTCGGGCTACAAACGGCAAGGTAATAAAAGCGCTGGCTAATATCATCGCGGGCATGGCAAAGATGATTTTGATGTTGGCGGCATCTAACAATGGCCCAAACCAACCGCTGCGACCGTACAACAGCACAATCATCAACCCGGCAACTACTGGAGAGACGGCGAAGGGAATATCAAGCAAGCTAATCAGGAATGTTCGCCCAGGAAACTGATGCCGCGCAATCACCCAAGCAGCACACAACCCAAAAATGGTATTGACAGGCACCACAATCAAGGCGATCAGCAGCGTGAGCTTGGCAGCATGCAGGAAGTTCGTTTCAGTCAAGTTGTGCAGGAAGGGGCCAACTCCTTCTCTAAATGCCTGGTAAAAGACATTCAGGGCCGGAATGAACAAAATTAATGCGAGATAGGCGATCGCGATACTAATAAGGACAAACTTGGGCCAACTACGCTTTTGGGTCGCAGCGGGCGATCGCGAAGGTTCTGGATTGAGTGATCGACCTGCCACACTAAAGCTCATAGCGCCGTCCCCAAGCTTGCAATAGATTAATGCCTAACAAAATCAGTAAAGAAATGCCCAACAATACCGTGCCAATGACTGTCGCACCCGAGTAGTCATACTGCTCTAGCCGCTGAATGATCAGCACCGACGCAATCAAATCTTTGAAGGGCACGTTCGAGGCCACAATTACCACTGAACCATACTCTCCAACTGCCCGAGAGAAACCGAGAGCCACCCCAGTTAACACCGCTGGAATTAAAGGCGGTAACAGCACGCGGACAAACGTCTGAAATTGCGAAGCCCCCAACGACCAAGCAGCTTCTTCAATATCCTTTTCCATCTCGTGCAAAACGGGCTGTAAGGTGCGTACTACAAAGGGCAACGAGATAAACAGCATTGCTACTCCAACTCCCAACCGAGTAAACGCCACTTTAATGCCGAGCGGAGCCAACAACGAACCAACCCAACCGTTATCGCTATAAACCGTTGCCAATGTTAAACCCGCAACCGAAGTCGGCAACGCAAACGGCAAATCGATCGCAGCATCAATAATTCGCTTGCCCGGAAATTCGTAGCGCACTAAAACCCAGGCAATCAGCACTCCAAACACCGCATTAATCAGCGCTGCCACTAACGCCGTCACGAAGGT
>CBIHQL010000817.1:0-1869 GCA_966211855.1 uncultured bacterium | reverse complement strand
GTAAAGGTACAGGTGGTTGTAAGTTGGCTAGCTGTTTCACGTTAGGGACAAGTGGCGTTGCATAGAGACTCGATACAATCTGAGTGGGTGACCAGGGAGAGAACCAAAACAGCTCTTGCACCACAATGGCAGGTGACTGGGCATCGGGAGGGAGCACTTGCACTAGAGCAATGTTGTTAAGCCCTACCACTTCTCGCCCTTCTTGGAACCAGCGCTGCCGCCAAAACATTAAAGACCGGAGCCAGGGATATCGAGAATTTAGAGTGCGTTGGCTCGGTGTTAATAACCACGGCACTTCTATGCCAAACGCAGCAAATTGAGCTTTTTGTCGGGGCACCCACTCCAATACACAAGCCCATTCTGGCAGTTCGGATTGTGGAGTGGCTGGTGACCTATTTTTTTTGCCAATAGGCGATCGCTGAGCTGTGCGAATTTTGCCTTTCTGGTGAAGCTGCTGAGCCTGCCGCCTTGATAGTTCAACCATATCGTACGGAAAACTCCACCCCACCCAGCGACGGAGCTTTTCGGGTAGTAACCAGTCTTTTAACCGCGTGTGTAAAATCTGGGTTAATGTCTCCTTATTTTTGAGGGCGCTACTCGTGAGTTGCACCAACACAGATGTAGAATCAGGAGTAGATGCCAATCTCTGATGAGATAGACGCACCACAGAGCTGTAGTGGATATCTCCAGAGAGCACAATCACCTGCTGGCGCTGTTCAAACAACGTTGTCAAGAGTTTTGCCAAAGCAGGCATGTTGATATTCCAGGCATCACCCACATCCGTAGAAAACACCTGTTTACGACGCAACTGCCAATGGTGAATCCAGTCAATCACTTGTAGCCCAAACACATTAGTAGGTGCCACAACAAAGGTAGTGAGATCTGAAGCTTCAGTGGCTTGTAAGGGCCGAACTAACTGCCGCTCAAAGGCCGTGGGGCACAGCAGCATAGGGGGCGCGATCGCTTTTTCGTCTGGATAACCTCGCCAAGTTCGCGTGTCGAGCACAATCACTTCGTGGCAGGCACTCCGGACTGTATAGTGCCAAGTGAGTGCTTCTGGATGTCGTTCTAAAATGAGCACAGAACCATCGGGTACAAAAACGGGCAGCCCTGTTTGCGGATGGCACCTGGGGAGGCCGATATACTGGGCGATCGCTTCACAGGCATCAGCATCCCTGCCTTGAGACCCAGACCAAGTACGAGCCGCTTCTAGGAGCTTGCCCCCTGACTGGCCTGCTACAAATTGTTCGGGTGTATTGCCCCAAGCCTGAAACACCGCGTAAGCCAGCAAGGCGTTTTGCACAGCCCGTCTGCCTAAAGGACGACCCAACACTCGCAAGCACCAAGCTTGGTTGAGGTTCCAATCATCGCTGACATCGTGGTCATCAAAGATGCTGTAGACCGGGATATTAGCAAGGGCACGTCGCACCTTCCAAAGTGTGTGGATGCACTGCCGCAGTTCTTGAGCATCGTGATCCCAGCGTTTTTGGGCTTGGCGATCGCGAGTCATTTCTCGACCGAGGGGCAGCGTGGCAGGCCAACATACGGGCGACCAAACCAGCAAGTAGGCCGCACAGTACTCTCCAAAGCTAAGCAAATGGCTAGTGACGCGATCGCGCTTGTTTTGCAAGCCAGCAGTAAAGCCTGCTTGTTTCGTGACGACTTCAGCACGTTGGCCTGCGGGTAGCTCTCTAGGGGTGTAGTGGGTGATCTCAGTCGGCTTTTTCTTACCGACAGGTAGCGCTTCTTCCCAACCCAACAGCGCATCTCCTAGCAAGATAGCAACCCACAACAAAGGATCATCCACATCATCGCCATAAATTTGATCGCCCGTGAGAAATAACTGCTGAGGGCTCTGCCGATGATAAG
>CBIHQL010000816.1:0-1871 GCA_966211855.1 uncultured bacterium | reverse complement strand
GTGCAAGTGCCCGCCCCACAATGGAAATCAGCACCCGTCAAATTCGCCCGATCAAAAACTGTGTTGATCAATGATGCTTGGCGCAAAACTGCTCCCTCTAGATCTGCGTGGGTGAGATCGGCACCACTCAGATTTGCGGCTCCTAAAATGGCACCCCTCAAGTTAGCTCGTCGCAGATTCGCCCCAGACAAATCAGCAAACTGTAAGTCAGCGCCTTCTAGGTAGGCATAGGAAAGATCGCAGCCTTGACAATTTCCAGTTCGACGTAAAATTCGCTTAGATGCTCTAGTGACTTTGAGATCCTCCTCAACGGATAAGATCAGCAAAGTCAGGCCGCTCACTACCAGGGCCAGGACTCCTAAACATCCCAAGCAACCAATCTTCCAACGGCGATCGCAAATTTGCACCATTACTCTTCTAAAACATAAACAAAACAATAAAATCTACAAACTCAGAATTTTGATTTTCGTACCACACCTGGTAAATCTTTATGGTCATCAAGGCTCCCTTAACTTTGCTTTTTAATCAAATTCAGATTGCGATGATTACCTCTTATGGTTACGAGACACCTTGGGCTTGTGGTCTGCTGGAGCCTAGAGACAGCGCTCTGCACAGTCGGTTTATTCAGGTTTGTGAGTATTTGAATGCGCTAGAAGATATATCTGAAGATTTATCAGAGGACGACACGATCAGCAATCAAGAACTTACCAAGCGAGGCATTTCTGATGACGATGTCGAAATCTATTTCAATGGTGAGTGGGCGATCGCAACCCAAAATGGTGAAATCTATCCCATTACACCCCCTCAATTTGACCCCAATGGTTTTTTAACATGGCGATGGTAAATTAAAAGTCAAATCTTGAGAAAATCGAGTCTTTAGGGATTCAAGTGAGCCTTAGTTTTTAGGCTGATTGATCCCCAGCATTCAAGCTAAAGAGCGATCGCTATTCATAAAACTTCTACCTATCGCCTACCCATAGATAGATATACAAAGCAAGACTTGATTCGTTACATTCTCTACAGACTGCGATGTTAAAACCCATTAAAAACTTGTAAAAACATAAAAAAATTCTATGGTGTCAACTCCTCCCTCCCAGCTCTCTACTGAACAATATGAAGTAACCAATGCTCAGGAAAAAGTTGAGTCTCTGGTTACTGCTTCTAAAGCCGATACTGAAATTGATTTAGAATTTCTCTATACCAGGGATATTGAGTTCCGCCAAGAAACGATTTACTTCATTGTGGTCGATCGCTTTCATGATGGTGATCCCAACAATAGCACTGGGCCAAACGCCGATCTCTACGATCCAGAGCGGCAAGATTGGGGCAAATACTGGGGCGGAGATTTACAAGGCATTATTGACAAACTGGATTACCTAAAAAATCTCGGAGTGACGGCAATCTGGCTCACGCCGTTATTTGAGCAGGTAGAAGATTTGTTTGTGGAGCAAGCGGCAATCCACGGTTACTGGACGAAAGATTTTAAGCGAATTAATCCCCGATTTATTGCCGAGGGCGAAGATCCTTCTCTCAACAACACTCAAGAGACTAGAAATACTACGTTCGATCGCTTGATTGAAGAGATGCACAAACGCCGGATGAAACTGGTGCTAGATATTGTCTGCAACCACAGCAACCCTGACTTTAGCGGTAAAAAAGGAGAGCTGTATGATGATGGCGTAAAAATTGCCGACTTCAACGATGACAAAGACCACTGGTATCACCATTATGGTGAGGTGACCGACTGGGAAGATGAATGGCAGGTGCAAAACTGTGAGTTGGCTGGTTTAGCGACCTTTAACGAAAACAACATTCAGTATCGTAACTACATCAAATCGGCAATAAAACAGTGGCTCGATCGCGGGGTAGAT
>CBIHQL010000815.1:0-1887 GCA_966211855.1 uncultured bacterium | reverse complement strand
GAAGGCCGAATCAACGGCTTAGGCGTGTCTGAGTCAGTGGTGCAAACCGTTGGTAACGACCAATTGTTGGTGCAACTGCCGGGGGTGAGTGACCCCGAACAAGCGGAACGAGTATTGGGTGGCACCGCTCAACTCGATTTTCGACGGCAAAAACCCGGCACGGAAGCACAATTGAGCATCGAGCTGCAAGTTCGGCAAGAATTACTCGCTAAGCAAGAAGCACTAAAACAGGATGCCGCTAATAATGAGACTGCGATCGCCGAAAACCAGGCCGCTCTGAAGCGCAGTAATACCGCGATCTCTGACTTGTTTGAAAAAACAGGCTTAAACGGTAAAAACCTCCAAGACGCTGCTGCTGAGCCTACTTCTAGCGTTGGCAATAACTGGAACGTCTCACTACGGTTCGATACCGAAGGCGCTAACCTGTTTGCCGAACTGACCAAGAGTTTAGCTGGTACAGGGCGGAGTATCGGGATTTTCTTAGACGAACGAATGATTAGCGCTCCTACGGTTGGCCCCCAATTCGCTGCTACGGGGATCACGGGAGGCGGAGCTGTGATTGAAGGCCGTTTTACCGCCGAAGAGGCCAATGATTTGGCTGTTCAACTGCGAGGGGGTGCGCTGCCAGTCCCCGTAGAAGTTGTTGAAAACCGAACTGTAGGCGCGACCTTAGGTAAAGACAGCGTACAGCGGAGTATTTACGCAGGTGTAGGCGGGTTGCTCCTAGTCTTGATCTTTATGGTGGTCTACTACCGTCTTCCTGGCCTGATTGCTGACATTGCTCTGGTGATTTATTCTTTACTCACCTTTGCCAGCTTTAAACTGCTAGGGGTCACCCTGACACTTCCAGGTATTGCTGGGTTTATTCTCAGCATCGGGATGGCTGTCGATGCCAATGTCTTGATTTTTGAGCGCACCCGTGAAGAACTACGCGCTGGCAAAACTTTATATCGATCGGTCGAATCCGGTTTCTATCGCGCCTTTTCTAGCATTCTCGATAGTAATGTCACCACTGTGATTGCTTGTGCGGCTCTGTTTTGGCTGGGGGCAGGCTTAGTACGAGGGTTTGCGCTCACTCTAGCGTTGGGCGTGATGGTGAGTATGTTTACTGCGATTACCTGTAGTCGAACCTTAATGTTGTTGACCTTGAGCTTCCCAGCGTTGCGAAAACCCGCGCTTTTTTGCCCGAAAGTGCCCGTAGCTTCAGCACCCAAGACGGAGGCAGCCTCATGAAACTCAATGTCATCAAACAGCGATCGCTTTGGTGGACAATCTCTGGCGTGATCATTCTCAGTGGCATCATTGCGATGATCATTTCTTGGACTCGTCCTGACATTGGTGCCCCACTGCGACCCAGCATTGATTTCGTGGGTGGAACTCGCTTGCAATTTGAGTTAGATTGCACCAAGCCCAACACCTGTGACCAGCCGATCAGTATTACTGATGTCCGTGAGGTGCTCGATAGCCAAGGATTAGGTAATAGCAGCATTCAAATTGTTGGGCAAAGCCAGCAAGCAGTCTCGATTCGCTCTAAAACCCTGAATGTAGAGGAGCGCACCAAACTGCAAACAGCTTTAAGTCAAAAACTTGGCGCATTTGATCCCAAGGCAACTCAGATTGACACCGTTGGCCCTGCTGTGGGCCGACAGTTGTTTACTTCTGGAATGCTGGCTTTGATAGTCTCATTTGCGGGGATTATTCTCTACCTTAGCGTTCGGTTCCAGTTTGACTATGCCTTTTTCTCAATCGTGGCGCTAGTTCACGATGTTTTAGTGACGGTCGGTGCATTCTCAATTTTGGGTTTGCTGTTCGGCACTGAAGTTGATAGCTTGTTCATCGTCGCGCTCCTCACCATTGTGGGTTTCTCAGTTAATGACACCGTGGTGA
>CBIHQL010000814.1:0-1889 GCA_966211855.1 uncultured bacterium | reverse complement strand
CGACTCGGCATTACCATGAGCAAGACAAGCGTTGCTGCAATGGGAGTCTTTGCTGCGATCGCCCACAATTGTTTCTGAAGTATCTCTCTCACATGCCACCCCATACAATTACACATCAATTTCGATTGGCTTGGAGGTGGATGTGAACCGCCCCCTCAAGAACTCTACCGTGGTAGTACTATTAACTATGACAAGGTACTACCACGGGCTGCCAATCATCGTAAAAGGTGCCCAATAGTAAGGATGCGATAAATCTCCAATAATATTCTGCTTTAAGTATTCAGAAGTTTTAGGGGAAATTGAAATCGCTCCATCATCACTGACAATTTGGTTCTCCTCAATTCGGAGTGTTCCGCGAATCATGGCAATTTGCGATTGTCGCAAAGCTTCAGCTTTGATAGGAGCCTTACTTAACTGGCGGTAGAATTCAGTCATCAAGCTTAAGGTACCTGCATCACTCACATACCACAAACTGGCTGTTGCCGATTTCACGCCTGCCTTTACTGCCAAGCCAGCAAACCCTAATTCTGCTAGTTCATCTCCTAATGCTGATCGGCAAGCGCTCAAGACTAAGAGCTCGACTGGAGGATTATAGAGGCTTAAATCTCTAACCTGATCCAGGGGAATCCGATTATCGTAAAGTTGAATATATGAGCCATAGTCTGGGTCGTTAAAGTCTACATGCGTTGCTAAGTGAACAATACTATAAGGACGCTTTTGCCGTTGAGCCTTGAGATTCTCAACAGTGAATTCTTTGTTAAGGAAAGATTTACCCTTGCGAACTTGCTGGGTGATGGCATCTAATTCTATGGGTACAGCCTTTAGAGACCTTTGCCCTTGCTCAGGTGCAAATTCAGATGCGCCCATCCCCAAGACCTCAGAGGTTTTGATATCCATATAACGGGTATCTGTCAAACTGAGACTAGGTAAAAGGCCAACGCTATACTTCTCAACTACAAATTGCTTGCCGTCATAGAGAGCTGCAATGGGCACTGAGCGCAAACCACTATCTGAGATAAACAAAATGTTGCTAATTTTTTCAGCCCCTAACTTTGCTTCTAGTGGAGAGATCAACCATTGATAAAGTTTTTGAGCAGGTGCGCGGTAGTTGTCTGTATTGGCCTTTTCAATTTCAGAAATTTCGTCATAAAGCTGCTGTGCTGTCTCTAGGACTTCTTTCCGATTTGCTCCCTTCACTTGATAGCGTGTTGGTGTACTGTCTGCAGTAACAATGATCAGTTCTAACTCATCAGTATCCTGCTTAGACTGCGTTTGTGGGGCTGGAAGCGCACTCGGAGGAGAGAACATTGAGTAGACGATCGCAGGTTTGACACCTGTCATCTCCTCAATCTTCCTTAAAGCTGCTTGTGCATCTGCGATGGTTTTGATAGGAACCGCATCAGCCCCTAGAGATTGCTGAAACTCTCGCGTGAAAGATTCTTCGATATTCCCAACTAGGGTATCTAATACTTGCGAACTTGAACCTTGGAGATTAGCATTAACAGTTTGGGCAGAGGTTTGTGACGAAACAGCTCGACTCGCTTCATCTGAAAGTGTAGGCCCAGGTTCTGGCGTCACTACAGGAGGAGTAGGGGGTGGGATTACAGGAGGAGTAGAAGGAACCGGGGGTAGGGGGGCATTGGTTAGGATTTGGATATTGCCCTGAGTGTAGTTGCCAGGGAAAGATTGTGTAGGGCTAATCGTGTTAGTCGAACTACTAGTTAGTGCTGCTTGCGTGCCATTGGTTGTTGCATCCCCAACGATAAAGGGAGTAACGCCATTGCCACCGTGGCGAATTGTAATCGTACCGCTACCTGTACCGCCTGCTGTGGAGATGCTGGAAGTGGTGCCATTGCGATCGCTAAACGAGCCTGTCGCTTGAAAGAATT
>CBIHQL010000813.1:0-1891 GCA_966211855.1 uncultured bacterium | reverse complement strand
AAAACCGCTTATGGTCACTGCAACTTATCCCCAAGCCCCCGACTTATCTGCTGAAGATTACATTGTCTTGGGTTTAGCAACTTGCTTCTTGAAAGAAGACGGCAAACTCCACGAAGTCCAAATTATTGAACCGATCCCCTCTGCTGCCTTAGAAGCTTTAACTAAAGGAGTGCCTACCTCCTACCAAATGGCTTATGCCACCAACTTGGGCGCGGTCGTGAATGGAGAAACCCTGCAAAAGCCAACAGATTTTCCAGAAGCAGCCCAGTGGTGTGATGAGTTTGCTAACCGCGTGATCTCGGCGGCCCGCACCTACAAGGCCCATCCTCACGCCCAGGAACACATTCCGGTTGGTAGCCCTCGCCAAGACTTTAACTACTCGGTCGAGCGCAAACGAGTGCTCAACTCACAACGAATTGTGCGTACCGAAGACAACGTCAAGCAACACAAATACACTCACGAAGTGCTTTAGATCTCGGCAGTGGCGATCGCACCCGTCCACCAGCGGTGATCTTGAATGAGGGTCTGCACTTGCCATTGGGGATCGGTGTTGGGGTAGTCAGAGCGATAGTGCCCTCCTCGGCTCTCAGTCCGAAAGACGGCACTCTTGAGAATCAGATACCCAATATCCAGTAAGTTATGGGTTTCACTCCAAAGCCGAATGGTGGTGTCGGCTGTCGCGAGAGGAACCGTTGCCGATTGTCCAGCGGGTAGATTTAACAAAAATTCACTGATCGGAAGGGCTGCAAATTCTCGTCGCCAGTTTTCGACTTGAGCGATCGCGGCTTCTAAGGTGTGAGCTTCTCGACAAATTCCGGCACTTTGCCACATCAATCGGGGTAATTCTGCGCGAATATGGGCGATCGCGGCTTGTTGCGCGTCCCAATTGGCAAAGGCGTTGGGATCGGTGACTGGTTCGGGTTGAGCATTCAAATCAGCCGAAACCGAGCTTGCACCTGGGGTGAGGTCAAGATGCGCTAGTTGGGAGCCAAATACCAAGCACTCTAATAAAGAATTGCTAGCAAGTCGATTGGCTCCATGCACGCCGGTACTTGCGGTTTCACCTACTGCATAGAGTCCTGCAATGGAGGTACGACTGAGAATATCGGTGACAATGCCTCCCATCCAGTAATGAGCGGCAGGCGCGACCGGAATGGGTTCCTCAAAAACATTAATCCCCCACTTTTGACACACTTGAATGATATTGGGAAAGCGGTGATGAATCGTAGCAGTGGGGATCGCTCGGAGGTCTAGCCAAACATGGGCAGAGGTAGGATCGCTCTCTGTGCGTTGTAAATGACTGTAAATGGCTCGGCTGACGACATCTCTGGGAGCCAACTCACCCGCCGGATCGTAGTCAAAGGCAAATCGCCGCCCTTGAGCATCAACTAAATGGGCACCTTCACCCCGGACTGCCTCGCTGATTAAAAAGCGTGGTGCTCCATCTTTGGTCAGTGCAGTTGGGTGAAATTGCACAAATTCTAAATCGCGCAACACCGCTCCAGCCCGCCAAGCGATCGCCACCCCATCTCCGGTACTGAGTTCGGGGTTGGTGGTTTGAGCAAACACCTGCCCTCCGCCTCCCGTTGCCAGCACCACTGCTCCGGCTCGAATCCAGCGCACTTGACCGTGATGGATCACACTAATGCCCTGACAGCGCTGCGTTTGTGGATCTAGCCACACTTGTAAAGCGAAGGTTTGAGACAAGACTTGAATATTTTTGCGCTTGAGCACCTCAGCCGTTAAAGTGCTGACCACCGCCCGACCTGTCGTATCTGCCGCATGGAGCACCCGTCGTCGAGAGTGGGCTGCTTCGAGAGTGAGTGCCAAATCGCCTTGGTTGCGATCGAAGGCTACCCCTAACTTGATTAAGTGCTCAATGCAGTCAGAA
>CBIHQL010000812.1:0-1892 GCA_966211855.1 uncultured bacterium | reverse complement strand
GGCCGTCGCACCCCGATCACCAGCACACGATCCGAACCCAAGTGAATGGCCGGGCTGAGCGGCGCCGTGTTTCGAAGACATCCGTCGCCATAGTGATCATCACCATGTGCAGATGCCAAAACCTGCTCCCTATACCTCGCCATTGATGATTGCGACAGTCAGCGATCGCCAAATAACTCTTGCATCTGGGGATACCAACCATTCTCAAACTACTGCAACGATGGCAACACCTGCTGCACCTTCCATGACTCCAGCAGTGCCAGTGTCAGCGCCTACCACAGTGGCGGAGTATCAACAGCAGGGCAAAGCGTTACTTGCAGACTATCGGTTAGAAGAGGCGATTCAAACTCTGGAAGCCGCACAAAAACTTAGTCCTCGCGATCCGGGTGTGTTGTATGACTTGGGGGCTGCCTATCAAGCCAAAGCTCAAGATTCTCAGATGCGGTCTGATTTTTATGCAGGGTTTGCCTTCTACCGCCAAGGCAACTTTGCAGCAGCGATCGAGCGCTATCGGCAGTTTTTCCAGGCTGACAAAACCCAGGTGTCTCCCGAATCGATGCAGCGGGCTTACAAGTGTTTGAGTGACTCTTATCAACGGTTGGGGCAGTATGACGAAGCAATCCAGCTTTTGCGAGAGGCGGTACAAGCTCAACCGATTCCAGCCCTCTATTATGATTTGGTGTCTGCTCTACGAGATCACGGACAAACCCAGGCGGCGATCGCGACGGCTAGCTCGGCGTTACAACAAATACCCAATGACTTTTCGCTACAACTTGCCCAGCACCTAACGTTACCAATCCTCTACAACACGCCCGATGAGATTGCAGCTTATCGTCATCGGTTTACAGAAGGGTTGGCTGCGATCGCGGCTCAGCTTGACCTCAGTACGCCAGAAGCTCAGGCCAACGCCCTAGCTGGAATGGGTCGCTATGCCCATTTTTATTTGGCTTACCAAGGGGGAGACGATCGCATTCTGCAAGTGCAGTATGGTCAGATCGTGCATCAGATTATGCGAGCCAATTACCCGCAATGGCTGCAACCTCGACCGATGCCACCCCTGAGCACCGAGGGCAAAATTCGGATTGGCTATATCTCGGACTGTCTGCGATTGCATACGGTAGGCAAGCTGTTTTCGGGTTGGATGCAGCACCACGATCGGCAAAAGTTTGAGGTCTATTGTTACTCATTGAATCGCGAACAAGATGCGATCGCTCAGCAAATTCAGCGATCGAGTGATGCGTTTCATCAAATGACAGGAGATGTCAAGAGTATTGCGCAACAAGTGTTAGCCGATCAGTTGCATGTGTTGGTGTTTCTCGATCTAGGAATGCACGCTAAGACTACGCAACTCGCGGGGTTACGGCTGGCTCCGGTGCAGTGTGTCACCTGGGGGCATCCAGTCACTTCTGGGTTGCCGACGGTCGATTATTTCTTGTCGAGCGCACTGATGGAGCCGGAGAATGCTCAGCTTCATTACACTGAAAAGCTAGTCAGCTTGCCCAAACTAGGAATCGCCTACGCCCAACCAGAACTGCCTGAGCTGACTAAAACCCGTGCCGATTTTGGCTTGCGAGAGGATGCCGTTGTCTATCTCTCTTGTCAATCGTTATTCAAATACTTGCCGCAGTACGATTTTGTGTTTCCGGCGATCGCACAACAGGTGCCCCAAGCCCAATTCGCGTTTATTGCTCACTTCAGCAGCAATGTGACTGAGCAGTTTCGCCAACGGTTGCGGGTTGCCTTTGCCGCTGTCGGTCTCAACAGT
Organism: uncultured bacterium; assembly: GCA_966211855.1. Lineage (GTDB taxonomy): Bacteria > Cyanobacteriota > Cyanobacteriia > FACHB-46 > FACHB-46 > CBIHQL01. Next base: position 127 of record CBIHQL010000812.1, on the reverse strand, counting down.
GATGACTACTGTGTGATTGTGCCTCGCTTGGGTCAGAAAAGTTACCTGCAACTCAACTTACTGGCGGATGTGTTTCTAGACACGTTTGCCTGGTCGGGTGGCAACACCACTCTAGAGGCGATCGCTT
>CBIHQL010000811.1:0-1895 GCA_966211855.1 uncultured bacterium | reverse complement strand
AGACCAATCATTCTTATCACCAGTCTATGTCCTAACCAGACTGGCAATAGCTATAGCTGAAATATCGCCGCCTCAACTTTGATTATGAAGATGCTTGAAATCAAACATTTTGATTGCAATTTAGGAGGTCAATAAAATGCAAGTTCGTCTTTCTTGGGGTCTAACCGGAAGTTTAATCAGTGGTTTACTGATCGCCATTCCCACATTGACAACTCGCAGCATTGCCGCCACTCCGGGGGTTAATCCTTGCCCTGCCATTTACTATGAAGAACCTCATAACAGTTCTCGCTTAGTGCAATCTGGGTGCCGCCCTAATGCCTTTACCCAGTCTGTCAATACGGCTGGTGGAGCGCCTGTCTCACCTAACACAAGTGGTGGTCAGCTCAACCGCATCAGTCCCACAACCAGCGAGCCTGCTCAACCTCCCCTACCCGAAACTCAAAGCAATGCGATCGCCACAGTTATTCCTAACAACGGTAATGTTGATGTCGTTTTGAGGAATACGACCAATGCAGTGATCACCTATGAAGTTATCGGTCAAACCCAACAACGCACCTTAGCAGGCGGTGAAGAAGTGGTACTGCAAAATCTGCCAGTGCCTGTGACAATCACCACAGTCCGCCAAGATCGAGGATTGGTTGACATTCAACCGATGGCAGTGACTAGCTCTGGTCGCATTGGGTTCTCGCTAGGTGCCTCTGCCCAACTTGATAGTGAGCAAGGGGCAATTCGGATTCAACCGGATGGGCAAGTCTTTGTTAACTAAGACCCTCAGTTGCTACTTGTTGGCTGCATCTAGGGGCAACCGACTGAGCTGATTGAGCAAAATGGCTTCGGTGCTGGTGTCTCGGAGTTCGCGGGCAAGAGCGATCGCCCGACGGTAAACACTTTCGGCTGCCGTGTAATTGCCCGCGGCTTGATAGGCTTCTGCCAGCGCTCTCAGGGTCACTAACTGCTGCCGAGGACTGTCGCTGCCTTGAGCTAGGGTAAAGCGTTCGGCGAGCAACTCTTGTACCCGAGCATTGTTGCCTGTGGCGCGGTAGGTGGCAACTAGACCATCGATCGCCCGCACATGGTTTTCGCGATCGCGACTGGTACGAGCTAACCGCAGAGCTGCTCCATACGCCCCAGCCGCTTCTTTATAGCTCTTTGCCCCTCGATAGGCATCCCCTAAGAAATTGAGGGTGGTTGCTTCTCCAGTAGGGTCAGCAACGCGGCGGCGATAGATCAGGGCTTCTTCTAAAAGCTTGCTACCTCGGTTGTAGTCTCCGGCGGCGGTGGCGGCTCGACCTAGGTTGCTCAGGGATAGCCCTTGCCCCTCATAGCTGTTGACATTCTCAGCGATCGCTAAACCTTGAGCAAACGATTCTTGAGCAGGCCGAAAACTACCGCGCTGTAATAACAACGTGCCGATATTGTTGTAGCCATAAATTTGACCGCGAAAGTCTTGGTTATCACGGGCGATCGCTAACCGCATCCGCAACGCTGCTTCAGCCCGATCCCAGTCACCGATTTGGGCATAAGCCATGCCTAAGCGATCGTAGGTAGTTCCGGCAGATACCGTGTCGCCAATGCGCTGGTAAAGCTTCGCTGCTTGCAACCAACTATCGATAGCTTTTTGATATTGACCTTGCTGAGCTTGTAGTTCACCACTCCTAGCCCATGCATCGGCAGTGACTCGCGTTTCGCTTTGAGTGCCGTTGTTGATTTGAATCTTTAACTGCTCGTTTAAGTCAGCAGCTTTGACCTTGGCTGGGACGGCTACTAAACCACCGATTGCCGCCATGATTGACACGGATGCCAGACAAACTGCAAATACTCGGCTACTCATCACTATTTCCCCACGCTACATGTTGCTCGCGATCGCGCCTGACCTTGGGCTAGCATCGACGCCC
>CBIHQL010000810.1:0-1902 GCA_966211855.1 uncultured bacterium | reverse complement strand
ATGACTGCTTTTACCAACCCCCTGCTCGCCCTCAACTACGAACCCGCTTTTGCATCCTTAGGCGAAGATTACTCGGATGTCGTCACAGCGGCAGTGTTTCCGGCTCAGATTTTGCGGTGGCGCAACGACGACCTATTACCCAAAATTGGTCTTGACCCTCAAGCTGTCACAGACGAAGACTTTATCGAAGCTTTTGGTGTCTTTGCAGGCCGCGAACCATTTTTGGCGATGCGCTACCACGGCTACCAATTTGGTGAATACAACTCTCGCTTAGGCGATGGTCGTGGGTTTCTCTACGGTCAAGTGCGCGGTGTGGATGGTGAACTCTACGACTTCGGCACCAAAGGCTCTGGTACGACTCCCTACTCACGGGGCGGCGACGGAAGGCTAACCCTCAAAGGTGGAGTTAGAGAAGTGATCGCAGCCGAAGCTTTACACGCTACGGGGGTCACCACCTCTCGCTGCTTGAGCTTAGTCGAAACTGGGGAGTCTCTGTGGCGCGGCGATGAACCTTCTCCCACGCGATCGTCGGTAATGATTCGGTTTAGCCGGTCTCACATTCGGTTTGGCACATTTGAGCGGTTGCACTATTTCCAACGCAAAGACCTGATTCAAAAGTTGTTAGACCATGTGATCGAGTATTACTATCCTCACTTGCAGACAGAGAGCGATCGCTATGCCCGCTTTTATGCCGAACTGGTGCTGCGCGTTGCCGAATTAACCGCTCAGTGGATGTCAGCAGGGTTTTGTCACGCCGTTCTCAACACCGACAACATGTCGATCACGGGGGAAAGTTTTGATTACGGACCCTATGCCTTTATCAATCAATATGATCCGCAATTTACGGCGGCTTACTTTGACTATGGGGGACGCTATAGCTACGGTAACCAACCGGGTATTTGCCACCTCAATCTCGAAATGCTGCAAACCCCTCTGTCAGCCGTGATTCCCTTCGCGGATATGGAGGCTGGCTTGGCTCAGTTTGCCGAGCGCTACTATGACACCTATCGCCAGCGCATGTTGCACAAATTGGGCTTTACACAATTGCCCAATGCTGAAGCCAACGAATTGCTGCGATTAACCATTCAGTTTTTGCAAATCAGCCAAGTTGGATATCACGCTTTCTTTCGCGAATTAAAACAACAGTTTGCTGAGCATTGGCGAGACGAGGGTGTCCCTGTTTTAGTGATCGCTGACCATGACCTAAACGATGAGCAAAAAGCCTGTTTTGGGCAATGGCAACAGTTTTATCAACAGATGTTATTAAGCTTGCCCGCTGATGCCATGAGTGAGGTTGCCCAGAGACTCCAGCAACACAACCCCACTACTGTTCCTGTGCGACCAGAAATTGAACGAGTGTGGGAAGCGATCGCTCAAGAAGACAACTGGCAACCCTTCTATGACCTGCTAGCCAAGATTCGTACAGGGAATTAGGAGAGATAGAAGGGCGATCGCTCTCTGCCCCCATCCTTTTTTCCTGTCAAGGGAACGCTAGCAGATGTAGGTTAGCAATTCACTTGACAAACTCTCCTGTGCAATACGACCCCAATCAACATCATCGCCGTTCTACTCGATTGAAAAACTACGACTACGCCACACCAGGTGCCTATTTCATTACCATCTGCACCCATCAGCGTGAGTGTCTATTTGGGGAAATTGTGGATAGAGAAATGCAATTGAATGAAATCGGTCAAATTGCTTCAGACGAGTGGCTACGTTCGGTAGAAATTCGCCAAGAGATTGAATTTGATGCTTGGGTGATCATGCCTAATCATGTTCACGGGATTGTTGTGATCGAGCCAGTCGCCTTATCGGTTGGAGTAGGGGCGTACGGCCGTTCGCCCCTAACGGGAACAACATCACAAACAATGAAGCCGCGATCGCTATCGTCATTTATTGCAG
>CBIHQL010000809.1:0-1932 GCA_966211855.1 uncultured bacterium | reverse complement strand
CGCCCCTACCGGGAACAACATCACAAACAATGAAGCCGCGATCGCTATCGTCATTTATTGCAGGCTTCAAATCTATAACGACTCAACGTATTAACATTGCCCGCGATTCGCCAAGAGTTCCCGTGTGGCAGCGCAATTATTACGATCGCATTATTCGCAATGAGGCATCTTTGCAGCAGATTCGGCAATATATCCACAACAATCCACTATCTTGGCAACAAGATCAATTGCATCCCGATTGCCCGTCTCAATGGTAAAACGATCGCAAATATACAGAGGAGCGATCGCTGCCAAATTCTCGCGTGTAGTCGGCGTAGTTTCAACCAAGCGTGGATCAAGTGTTGCTTGAACTCAAAGCCTTGGACTGATCCAGGATATGGAGGGCAACTGCTTCTGCCACCTTGATGCCATCGATGCCTGCTGAAAGAATTCCTCCTGCGTATCCCGCTCCTTCGCCCGCTGGATAAAGCCCTGCGGTGTTGAGGCTCTGATAGTCTTCTTTGCGTTTGATCCGAATTGGGGAGGAGGTGCGGGTTTCTACCCCTGTTAAAACGGCATCATGCATAGCAAACCCTTTGATCTGTTTGTCGAAGGCGGGTAGGGCCTCGCGGATAGCGGCGATCGCATAATCGGGCAAGCTGGAGCTGAGATCGCAGAGATGCACCCCCGGTCGATAAGAAGGCTTCACGCTACCGAGGGTAGTAGAAGGTTGCTGAGCCAAAAAGTCACCCACTAACTGCCCTGGAGCCTCATAAGTACCTCCACCCAACTCAAAGGCCCGCTCCTCTAAGCGACGCTGCAACTCCATCCCTGCCAGGGGGCCACCAGGATAATCTTCTGGAGTGATGCCGACTACGATACCGCTATTGGCGTTTTTGCCGCTGCGCTCATACTGACTCATGCCGTTGGTGACCACTCGCCCCACTTCTGAGGTTGCCGCCACCACTTGCCCACCCGGACACATACAGAAGCTATAGACCGATCGCCCATTTGAGCAATGATGCACCAATTGATAATCGGCTGCACCCAACACCGGATGCCCCGCTTGTGAACCCAGCCGGCACTGATCGATCACAGATTGGGGATGTTCAATCCGAAACCCGATCGAGAAAGGCTTGGGTTCGATGTAAACCCCTTGCTCATGCAACATCTCGAATGTATCGCGGGCACTGTGCCCCACAGCTAGGATCACATGTTCGCTAGGGATATACTCGCCAGTCGCTAAAACTACACCCCGCACCTGTCGATTTTCTCCATGCTCTTCGATCGCGATCGTTTGCACCCGACTTTCAAAGCGGAATTCCCCACCTAAAGATTCGATCGTGCGGCGCATATTCTCGACAATCTTGACGAGTCGATAGGTGCCGATGTGAGGTTTGTTGACGTATAGAATTTCGGGAGCCGCCCCCGCATTGACTAGCTCTTCAAGAACCTTGCGCCCGTGATGATTGGCATCTTTAACGCGACTGTAGAGTTTGCCATCCGAAAAAGTGCCTGCTCCGCCTTCACCAAACTGCGCGTTCGATTCTGGGTTAAATTTGCGCTTACTCCAGAAGCCAAAAGTATCCACAGAGCGATCGTGGACTGGCTTCCCCCGTTCTAAAATCAGCGGGCGAAACCCCATTTGCGCTAGCAGCAACCCCGCAAAGATGCCACAAGGCCCCGCACCAATCACAATCGGTCGATCTGCTGTAGATGGAGTTGTGATGTCAGAAGCCTTTGCCACATAGCGATAGCGTGTATCGGGTGTGACCATCACGTGCGGGTCTTTTTTAAATCGCTGGAGCAGCCGTTTTTCCTGAGTCGTTTCTACATCCAGAATATAGACAAAAATAATCTCTTCTTTTTTACGCGCGTCATAGCTGCGCTTGAAGATGGAATAGCTGAGCAACTCGGCAGGCGTAATTTGTAGCTTTTTGAGAATGGCAGTCT
>CBIHQL010000808.1:0-1932 GCA_966211855.1 uncultured bacterium | reverse complement strand
GATATTGATTGTTTTATCGACCACAATCACAAACTTGGTGTAAGTAAATTGGGGCAACGCACTCCAAAATGCCAAAGCGGCGCGTCTAGCTTGTCCTGGATAGGCTTTGTCAATCGAGATAATGGCTGCCTTGTAACTGAGGGCTTCCATTGGCAAGAAGAAATCGACAATTTCGGAGACTTGTTGCCGCAAAATAGGGGTGTAAATGCGATTGAGCGCGATCGCCATCATGGCTTCTTCTTTGGGGGGACGACCGCTGAAGGTAGTGAGATAAACCGGATCTTTGCGGTGAGTCAAGCAGTGGAACCGCACTAAAGGAGAATCTTCCACACCGCCGTAATAGCCCATGTGATCGCCAAAGGGGCCATCGGGCAGCATCTCACCCGGAGTAATCGTGCCTTCTAAAACAAACTCTGAGTCTGCGGGAACTTCTAAATCAACGGTTTTGCACTTCGCCAAGTTAACACCGCTCTCGCCATACAACCCCGCAAACAACCACTCTGACAAATCAACCGGAATCGGAGTCGCTGCTGCCATGATAATCAGAGGGTCAACCCCCAGAGCGATCGCAACTTCTAGCTTTTGACCGCGCTCTGCGGCTTTACGCAAATGCCTTGCCCCACCTCTGACCGACAGCCAATGCACCGTCATCGTTTTAGAGGATTGCAATTGCAACCGATACACCCCAACGTTTGGAATGCCCGTTTCACAATCTTTGGTGATCACCAAACCCAGAGTAATAATTTTGCCTGCATCTCCTGCATAAGGCCGAATCATGGGGATTTGGTTGAGGTCGAGCTGGTCATCTTTGATCACCACCTGGTGGCATGGCGGAAACAAATCTCGCCCCGGCTTGGCTCGCAGCACATCAAATAAGACCTTGCCAAATTCCACTGCTTGCGACAGTTTTTTGGGAGGTTTAGGCTGCTGGAGCATACTCAGCTTTTGACCGAGGGCTTCTAGGTCTTGGGGGTTTTCTTTATTCATGGCCCAGCAGATGCGCTCTACCGTGCCCATGACGTTGACAGCGACCGGATAGGGAGAACCTTTGACATTTTCAAACAACAGCGCTGGGCCACCCCGTTGCAACATCCGATTGGCAATTTCGGCAATCTCCAAATCTGGATCGACAAGGGCTGAAATTCGTCGTAGTTGCCCCCGTTGTTCTAGTAATTTCAGGAATCCCCGTAGGTCTCTAGCCATGATTAAGATGTGTGAACCTTTTTCTTAATTATGGGCTGAAACCTTACTGAATCATCCTTAGATTGGGAATTAAGGCTAGCAACCTTAGCAATTTGAGCCAAATTGATTGCAGGATTGCTGGAATTAGGGAATTCTGATGCAGATAGCCGCACGATGCGTCATGCACACTCGCCAGGGCTGGAACCGCTTTCACTAAGTCAGTTTTTGAGAGAAGCCTATGTCTGTTGAGTCTAATCACATTGCGATCGCCAAGTTAATGCCTGCTGACAGCGTTAGTGCGTGGGTTTATCAACAAATTATTAGGCTGCAACAGCAACAACCTGAATGGATCATAGTGAAGTATCGCAGCTTACCGTGGCAAGGCGATCGCTATCAAGCAGACTTCACGACCAAGTTAACAGCAGAGCTTAGCAAAGCCTCAGATGCAGATGACTTAATTTTGAGAGTTAAGCAAGTTCTGCAGAGATTATTAGTTGATGAGTTTTTTCAATCTTTAACCTTTACTCATTTCTTACAAGAATTATCTCAACTTCTCACTCAACATTCTTTGCATCAATCTGAAATTTCCAAGCAGTCTTCCTATCGCTTAGAAACTAAGAGCCAAATTTTAGAAAAACCACCATTTGAAAATAATGGTTCAGCGATCGCCTTACTACTTTTAGATGCCGAAAATTTGCAGATAGAAGTTGAAGCCGAAAGATTTTTGGCACGTGTTTGTCCATATCCCAT
>CBIHQL010000807.1:0-1933 GCA_966211855.1 uncultured bacterium | reverse complement strand
GAAGGGGGGCAAGAGCTGCTGTACTCCATTGGTTACAGCCCAAGCAGGTAAATTACATCTGCAAGCCAGTCTATCTTTAGCTAACTGGGCACCCAACACCCTAGAGGCTCATTTATTTTGAGAGGTTAGGCAGGTCAGAGGCCACTAGCATCGAACCAATGCCCGCATCGGTGAAGATTTCGAGCAGCAACGCATGGGGAATCCGACCGTCGATGATGTGCGCGGCCTTCACGCCTTGAGCCAGCGATCGCACACAGCAAGTAACCTTCGGAATCATGCCACCTGAAACGACCCCGGTTGCAATTAACTGCCGCGCTTCTTGGATATCTAACTTGGCAATTAGCGAAGACGGGTCGTGGTAGTCCTGCAAAATGCCTGCTGTGTCGGTCAACAAAATCAGCTTTTCGGCACCGAGAGCGGCTGCGAGTTCTCCGGCAACCGTGTCAGCATTGATGTTGTAGGCTTGACCCAAGTCATCAGCGGCGACGCTTGAAATAACGGGAATATGACCATCTTTGAGCAATGACTCGATCATGCGGACATTGACGCTGCTCACTTCGCCGACAAACCCAATCCCTTCTTGACCTTCGGGACGAGCTTTGATCAAGTTGCCATCTTTGCCGCACAGCCCTACAGCACTGAGTCCGGCTTGATTGATCAGCGAGACAATTTCTTTGTTGACGCGACCTACCAACACCATCTCGACGACTTCCATCGTGGCGGCATCGGTGACTCGCAGACCGTTCTTAAACTGGGGTTCGATGCCGAGCTTGTCGAGCCAAGTGTTAATTTCTGGCCCGCCGCCGTGGACAACGATCGGGCGAATGCCGACACAAGCCATAAACACGATGTCGCGAATCACTTTCTCTTTGAGAGAACTGTCTTTCATCGCTGCGCCGCCATACTTAATGACGATCGTGCGGCCTGCAAACTGTTGAATATAAGGCAGGGCTTCACTAAGAACCCGAACTCGTGTCGCTTCGTCTTGTCGAATGTATTCGCTGTCGTTGACCATGTGTAGGCAGAAAGGAACGAAAAGGTGAACTCTAATTTTAAGTTCTGAACCTTCTTGATGAATGAATTCTCTCTGAGATTGGCTGGATTTTAGTTCTGTTCTGGATGCTCTGCCATTGGGGGAGCAGTTCGTTCAGCGCGGAGGACGGTGGGTAGCTCGTTCAGGATGCGATTGGCAACTTGTGCAGGTGTTTCTCCAGGTAGCAAAGTTACTCGCAAATCTGCTTGAGCGTAGAGGCTTTGGCGCTGCTCTAATAGGGTTTCTAGCTTGTCGAGGAGATTGTCGGTCTGTAGTAGCGGGCGAGTCGTATCTTGCTCTAACCGACTGACTAGCTCTTCAACAGGAGCCTCTAGCCAAACAATGATGCCGTGGCGCAGGTAGCTCCAGTTGTGGCGAGCTAAGACAATGCCACCCCCAGTTGCGATCGCCAAGCGAGTACAAGCGGCAACTTCTGCTAATACTTTGGTTTCGATCTCACGAAAAGTGGTTTCTCCGGCTTCGGCAAAGATTTGGCTGATCGACTGCCCTGTCAACTGCTCAATTACAGCGTCGGTATCGAGAAATCCATAGCCGAGTTCTTGAGCCAGCAGTTTGCCCACGGTTGTTTTGCCTGCTCCCATCATGCCGATGAGGTAGAGACTGACGCCTTTTAACAAGTTATTCATCGCGATCAGCCGATTCTTTAAGATCTCCGATGCTACCGTGTCACCGAGCGTTGACTCAAGCGCTGCCAGAATGTAAGCAAAGGGTAGAAGGGTTCGTAAAATAACAGGCTAATAACTCAATCACTACTGATAAAGACAGAAATGAATTTGGGGAATTCTGTATATCTCTCTCAGGTGAGTTAATTCAAGCGAGAGACGACAAAAGATGTGAGACTAAGTTAGTTTGAAAGCAGAATATTCAAGTTAACTAATC
>CBIHQL010000806.1:0-1943 GCA_966211855.1 uncultured bacterium | reverse complement strand
CCACCATCCCGGTACTTGCAAGAGAGGGTGTTGATACTCCTGTCCTTCTGCTAAAGACCGCAGCATGGTTGCTAGTGCGGTTGGTCGAGGTGTGGGAGCCCGCAGATCGAACACACCGGGTTCATAATGACCATCAAATCGAGTCAGTAAGGTGTTCCAATCAAAAGCGCCTAAAAGCGACCAAGCGGTGACCGCTCGCATGTCTACCCCGTCTTGGTGCAACTGTTGAGCAGCTTCCCAAATCTCCTTGAGCCAGCGCAACTGTTCTTCACGGGTACAACCCAGATGAACCTCGGTAACTGCGATCGCTGACTGGTAACGCTCCCAGACCTCCTGTAATAGCGTGTAGGGGTCACAAATTCCTTCTGAACAAACTCTTACCGCTTCGACATCGGCATATTGATGTTTGCCGTTGCCACCATGACTAATCGGTGGATAGCGATCGAGCCGCTCATCTAAAAAGCGATCGCTAGTGAGATAACGGTTGATGCCGATAATATCTGGAGGGCAAGGGTTATCAATGAACCAGGCAACTTCTGCCATGTCGATGTCTGCTTGTAGAAAATAATTCCATAAAGAATGCTCAGAGTTAACCCGACCCAACAAGAGATCTAAACTCAACCAGCGGCGCTCATTCTCAAATTCAGCTTGGTAGGCTAAGAGTGGCGTACTTAATATTTTGCCCAAGTCTTCAGTTTGAATCAATTGAGCTTTGGGATTGATTTGTCGGATTGCTCGCATCGATAACACGACAGCCCGACATTCATTGAGCAACGCTTGTAGAAATGTTTGATCATCACGTCCATGAGGATACCAGTGACCGTACAGCCCACTAAAACGCGCTGTCGTTAGGGGTTCGTTGACCGGGGTGTAGTAACGTACCCAAGGATATCGAGTTGCCACTGCCTGAGCAAATTCGGCTAGTTTTTCAGGAAAGGCTGGGTCGAGCAGGCTGGTGTAGTGGGGGCCGCTGCCATGATGCACCAACCCAATAATCGGCTCAATGCCCAAGGTATCTAAGCGATTTAGACGCTCGTCAGCCCAAGACCAGTCTGCACTTTCTAACCCTTGAGGGGCGATGCGTTCCCACAATACCGGGTAACGGATGGCTTGAATCCCTATAGAAGCAAATAAATCTAGATCTTCAATGCGGTTAATATGTCCGTTGCGTTCTAATTGATCAAAAAACTGATCTCCAACTCGGTTCACAGTGCATTCCAAACCTGCCCAAAGTTGCACCTGCCTTGTAGATGGCTGAAGCTTAGGAGACGCATGACTCGATACCACAGGATCTTTAGATCCCAGATCTTCACTCCTCATATTCATCTTTCTATTTCCTCAAAGTCTTGTTCCCCCTAAAGTTGAGGGGTTAGGGGGGCGAGAACTGTCCTATCTCTACAGATATCTGTCTTGCTAGCAACTCAATTTGATATTAGAAAATTGCCTTACTCCAGCTCAGCCTTTGTAGATAAAGACTTAGAGCCATTCTGTTCAGTTTTGGACATTCCAGTGGATGGGGTGGTAAAGCGGGCAGGTGTTGGTTCTGCATTGCCACTAGACGCGCGATCGCTCGTGATTGTTTTGGCAGAGATAGGAGCTGTCTCTTTTTCTGTAGTCTCCGGATGCCAGCTAGGCCGCTCAGCTAGTTTGGCGTAGATGCTGAGTGCCTGAGCCACAACTTGATCCATGTTGTAATACTTGTAGGTCGCGAGTCTTCCTACAAACTGGACATGGGGTACGGCATCTGCTAGCGCCTTATATTGCTTGTAAAGTTCAGCATTTTCAGGGCGTGGCACTGGGTAATAAGGATCTCCTTCAGCTTGGGGATATTCATAGACAATGCTAGTTTTTGCATGCTCCTGCCCCGTGAGATACTTAAACTCAGTCACACGGGTATAAAGATGCTCGTTGGGATAGTTGATCACAGCAGCAGGCTGGTGGAG
>CBIHQL010000805.1:0-1956 GCA_966211855.1 uncultured bacterium | reverse complement strand
GATCGATTTGGAGTTTTTGGCAGATGATTTGCCGAAGATGCTCAGCTCAATGCGAATTGGAGCCGATCGCATCCGGCAGATTGTGTTGTCGCTGCGCAATTTTTCGCGGTTAGATCAAGCCGAGAAGAAGCCCGTCGATATTCACGAAGGCATCGACAGTACCTTACTGATTTTGCAACATCGGTTGAGAGCCACAAGTGAATCTCAGATGATTTCGGTGGTGAAGCACTACGGAGAGTTGCCACGAGTGGAATGCTATGCAGGTCAACTCAACCAGGTATTTATGAACATTCTCAGTAATGCGATCGATGCCCTTCAGGATAGGAATGAGCAACTCCTCAGCGAGGGGCATCCGCTAGAACTGGGGCAGATTACGATTAGAACACAATTGCTCTCTGAACTGGGCGATCGCGGTGGGTCACGGGTGGTCATTCAAATTGCCGACAATGGCCCTGGCATGCCCGAAGCTGTGCGATCGCGAGTGTTTGATCCTTTCTTCACGACAAAACCTGTTGGTCAAGGGACTGGGTTAGGTCTGTCGATCAGCTACCAGGTGGTAGTTGAGAAGCATGGCGGGGTGCTGAAGTGCATTTCAGAGCCCGGTCAAGGCACCGAATTTTGGATTGAGATCCCGATTTATCAGGGGCAGCCATCCACTTAGCGGCTCCAGGTGGCGATCGCTTTTTGTGCCTCTGCATAAGCTGGTGTATTTGGAGGCACGAGTTTGGCTGTCTGTACCGCTGAGGTCAAATTTCCGCGCGAAGCCCGCAATTGAGCCATGCCCAAAATCACCTTGCTCCACTCGGCAGCCCGCTGTTGAGCGGTGTCATAACCGGGTTGATTAGCCGGAATTTTCTGCACCAGACTGATTGCTCGGTTATAAGAAGAAGCTGACCCTCGACGGAGTAGGTTTTGGGCTTCGGCAAGAGTGGCTTGATTCGCTTGCTGTTGTTGAATTTGTTGTTGCCACTGGGCGATTGCTGTCTGAGCTTGCCCATAAACTTGAGCATTATTTTTGGGCACCAACCGGGCTGTGGTCACCGCTTCGGCAAACTGTCCCTGCTTGGCACGACCCTGAGCCAAATCTAAAATGACCCGGCTCCACCGCTCAATATCTTGCTGAGCTTGCTCATACAACGGTTCTCCCCGCTTGATTTGGCTAGCTTGAGCGATCGCCTGATTAAACCGTGACGCTTGATTGGGGCGGATCGTGACTCGGGCTCTGTCTAACAGTTCTTGATTGGCCTGCTCTTGACTGGTGGGTGCTGTGGTCGGAGCGATCGCGGTGGGGCTTGCTGTTGCAGTTGGGTTGGTCGCAATGGTTGGCGGGGTAGGGCTGGGGCTGCTAGTTGTAGGTGTTGTGTTTTCTGGGCTGGGAGCTGTTGCTGGAGTAGTCAAAGGAGCCGTCAAACTAGAGCTACTAGTCGCAGTTCCAGAGTTCTCTGGACTGGGAGATGTGACTGGAGTCGCTGGGCTGGCGATCGCTGTGGGTGAACTGGAAGCAGTCACCGGAGTGGTTGGGCGAGAGGTAGATTGAGCCTGGGTCGCTGGGGTAGCAGCTGGAGGTTGCCCCGTAAAAGCAGCCAAGTTGCGCAAGACTACACCCACTAGCAAGAGCAGCACCAACGCGCCCCCACCTAACAAGACCCGTCGCCAAAAAACGGCATCTTCCATTTCCTCCGGGGGTTCTGGAGTGTCATCAATAGCGCTGCCCACGGCTGTGGTGAGTGGCGGATTAATCGTTGCCAAAACTTGGTGGGGCGATCGCTCCAACTTATCAGGCTCACCAATCTCACTGGCAGTGCCAAATGCGCCGACTTTATTAGATGCCAAACTTGCAGCGATCGCGCTCGGCAAAATAGCTTGGTCTAATTGATCCGTTTTAGATACCACCGTGACCGAATGTTGAGCAGGTTGCCAATAGTGCTCTGTCAGTTCTGGTAAGCGATCGCGTAA
>CBIHQL010000804.1:0-1958 GCA_966211855.1 uncultured bacterium | reverse complement strand
CCTGGGAGACATTGCTCCGCTTGAGCAGCATGATACCTAGCTTGAGTATAGTCAGCAAACAAATAGCACAACTGAAGTTTGCAGAAGTGAAAATGCATTAAAGTGCAAACATCATTCGCTTCTACATGCAGCGGCAAAATAGTCTCTTCACTATAGGCAGCCCCTGTCAGATGGCAAGGATTATCGGTTTGACCTTGTAGATTCAGCACAGCTTGCCGATACAGTTCATTCCAATAAAAAGTACCTGTCTGTTGCATTTGGAAGATCGCTTCGCTGTAAGTCGCAATTTCCTGCTGTAACGTAGAAAGTTCTCGCCCCATGAAATAGGCTGCATAAGAACAGGTACGCAAGGAATAGGCTGCAAACTCTAGATCTCCTGTTTCCAAACCAATAGAATAAGCTTCTAGAAGGGGCTGTATCGTTTCACGGAGATGATCTTTCCAGTGGCGCACCAAGCCATTAAAAGTTTGCAGCGTCTTCGCAGTGACAGATTTTGCAGGGACTTTGGCTAGCAGGTCAGTACCCAACTTCCCAAACTGGTAGCCAGCCTCAACATCTCCTACAACCTCGCAAAGAATGAAACCATACGTTGCATAGGCGAAGGTGGAAAAAGGAGCATTACCGTGGTGAATTGAGAGATAAATTTGCTGACTCACCACCAACAAAAATAATTCAGGCACTACTTGATAAGAGAAGGCAGTGATGCTCGCCAAGATCTTCATAGCAGCCAGCGATCGCGCCTCGGTCATTTCTGGTAAATTCACCAGGGTCTCAATAGGTCGCTCAGCTAAAGCAGTGGTGATCTTGTCTAATTCTCGCTGGATATCTGCCTGACTGGGGTTTGCAGATAAATCTAGACCTAAATCGCGCAAGAAGGAGAGGGCGATCGAAACCGCTTCTAAAGCTTTATTTTGAGCGCCTGCCGCCTGGATCATCACATCATAGACTTTGACTCGATCGAGCGCTGCTTGAGCATTCTCTAAAACAGGTTGTGCAAAGAGAGATATCTGCTCACTCTGGCCTCCTAAATAAGCAGCCTCGGCAGCATCTTCATATAAGGTCAATGCTAAGCGGTAATGAGTAGACCAGCTACCCTGAGGCAAAAGTGCAATTCCAGTGGTGAAGTATTTAATTGCCAAGCCATAGGCTGTGGAGTTTTTTGCCTTTTGTCCAGCGATCGCATTTAACTGGGCAAGCTGATTGCGATCGCCAACATCTGTGATCTGCTCAATCCCCATGTTCAACTGGTTGACAATTTCAAAAATCTTCTCCTCCCACTCTGCAACTGGGGTATTGTTGAGCAACAATCGCCCAATGGTTAGGTGCGTCGCTGGTTTTTCTTGAGCAGGAATCAATAAGTAAGCCGCTTGTTGAACGCGATCGTGTAAGAACTTGTAGATACAGGAGTAAGGATTGATTGGGTCAGCCAGAAAATCTGGACTATTGTTGAGTGGAGTCTGATCACTAGCTCCCTCCTCAACTTGGAACAGCTTATACGCTTCACCTTGAGCTAAGATCAAACTCTCTTTTAAAGCAGGCCACAGAGCTTTTGCAACTTCAGATAATGGTTTTTCTGACACGAGCGCTAGGGTCGCCAAATCAAACTGGTTGCCGACACAAGCAGCAAGTTTTAGCACCTCTTGAGTGACCACTGGCAATTTTTGAAGTTGCAGAGCCACGAACTCCACAACGTCATTGGTGAGAGACAAAGCGCGAATTTGACTAAGATTGTAATTCCAGCGCCCGGTTGGATAGTCAAATGTAATGAGTCGTTCTTCATAGAGGGACTTAAAGAACTGACCACTAAAAAATGGATTGCCCTGAGTACGTTGATAAATCAGATCAGTCAATTGTTGAACTTGTTCTAACGGTTCGCTCAACGTCTCCGCCACCAATTGATTGAGATCGGTGGAGCTCAACGGAGCTAAGGTAATCGCCTGGATCGTCACATCTGCTTT
>CBIHQL010000803.1:0-1967 GCA_966211855.1 uncultured bacterium | reverse complement strand
CCCATAAGCAGCAATCAAGGAACCAACTCCACCACGAACTTGCCCCCAGCCAATGTAATACAACCCCTTGTAGTCATCGAGAAAGGAACTGCCATAACATTTAACCACCGCTCCTTGTACACGTTGCAGCTCTGGCGGCAGAAAAGGATATGCCACTTTGTAACCCGTAGCACAGACAATGAGGTCAAAGGCTTCTCGATGACCATCTACAAACTCCACATCCCAGCCATCTAGACGTTGAACTGCTGGTCGTGGCGTAATTCGACCATGTTTGATGTAATACGGCACCTCATTGTTTAGGGTGGGATGTTTCTCAAAAATACGATAAGTGGGGGTTGGGAGGCCATATTGAGCGTGGGTACCAAACGTCAGACGGATAGCGCTATAAGCTAGCAATCGCTGCACACTTTCGGGCATCCACCACTGCATCAGGTCTGCAAAGGGAAACCCCGCAAACGATTTAGGAATAAACCATACCGATTCACGCAAGCTCAAGACACTTTTAGCTCCCACACGGGCAGCTTCAGCAGCAATATCACAAGCTGAGTTGCCACCACCAATCACTAGGACTCGTTTACCTCGCAGTTGATCAGGGTGTTTATAGTCTTTAGAGTGGATGATCTCCCCGTTGAAGTCGCCCTCAAATTGCGGAAATTGTTTACACCAATGATGCCCGTTGCAGAGCAATACCCCTTTGTAGAGCCGCTGTTCTCCGTTGGCAAAGGTGACTTGCCAAGCATTCTCTTGGACAGGCCGCACATCACTCACTGAGCAATTGAGGGTGATCTGATCTCGCAGTTGGAAGTGGTCAGCAAAAGCATTGAGATAATCCCGCATATTCTTAGCACTGGGAAAGTCAGGAGTTCCCTCAGACATTGGAAAATGGGTAAATTGAGTAATGCGTCGCGAAGAGATAATATGAGCGGTTTCGTAAACACCGT
This sequence comes from uncultured bacterium, assembly GCA_966211855.1. GTDB lineage: Bacteria > Cyanobacteriota > Cyanobacteriia > FACHB-46 > FACHB-46 > CBIHQL01. Next base: position 1,026 of record CBIHQL010000803.1, on the reverse strand, counting down.
GATACCAATTACCCCCAATATCATCACTTGCATCCACTTGATCGTAAGGGATATCAGCTGCTTGCAGAGCTTGAGCCATACCTAGCCCAACAAAACCTGCACCAATAATTAGATGTTTGTCGAGGCGAGGTTCAGGGGCGATCGCCTGAGGCTGAGTGTTGAGATCAGGGCTAACGTTGACCACTTATCAAGCTCCGAGAAAACCTGTCATAAATCCAGTCTAATAGCTGGGGCGAATAGCGTTTAAGCCGATGCAAAATTTTGCCAGTGCGATCGGGAAAGACGTGCAGTTGGTTGTTAACAATGCCTTTGAGTGTCTCCCGCATCACATCTGCTGGATCGGTAACGATATGGTCGGGTAACTCAAGGTTCTTTACGAGGGTACCAAACCGCTCCGAATGCAAAATTGGGGTACGACTGAAAAAAGGATAGACGGCTGTAACTTTGACGTTGTGGTCTTTGGTTTCACTAAACAACGCTTCGCTAAACCCGCGCAACCCATATTTACTGGCTGCATAATGACTCATGCCAGCAGCGGCACTCCAACCTGCCAAAGATGACATATTGACGATGTGGCCTTGCCGACGAGCGATCATATCAGCGACAAATAAAGCACTCAACCGCATTGGCGCTAAGAGGTTGATTTGCATCAGCCGCTCCCACTTGTCAGGCGGCACCTCGTCGCTGCGACCAAAGACACCGATGCCAGCATTGTTGATCAAAATGTCAATCGGGAACCCCAGCGATCGCACCTGCTGATAAAGCGTTTCACAACCCGCGCGATCGCTGAGATCGACTTCTAAGCAAGCCAATACTTCACCTGCCGTTACGGTGCTCTGAATTGTGGCAACTTGTTCTTGTAACGCGGCCTCATGCAGATCTGTCAGAATCAAGCGGCTACCTGCCTCTAGCAATTGGCGCGTCAGTTCTTGACCAAACCCTCCAGCGGCACCCGTCAGTAAAACGACAGACTGATTAAGCTGCGTCATAGTATCTCACAGAGAACATGGTCAAATTTTAGGAGAT
>CBIHQL010000802.1:0-1968 GCA_966211855.1 uncultured bacterium | reverse complement strand
AAACCTAGAACGTTATTAGCGCTATCCGTGACGCTGTGAAGCGCATCAGCCAACAAGCTCAGAGAACCTGTCAGCCAGCCAACCCCACCTTTGAGCAGCATCACAAGCAGGTTCAGCAGTAGGGTAACGATTAAAACTTTACGAACAGTCGCCCGGTGATCAAGAACCATAACGCTTTCGATCGCGATCGCCGACTTTTAGAGTGATGGCCTCAGTTTAACTAATAGGTTGATACCGGTAAACTTGATTTCCCCATTACTATAAAAATGTCAGACCTTCGGATATGAGCTCATGACCTCTGCTTCTTTGACGCTGAATTTAGGAGAAGGCTCTGTAGCTTTCAGTTTCTCACCCTCGGCTGCTCAAGAGCTAAAAGCGGCACTGATGCAACTGATGGAAAGCTTGAAAGCGGCTGCCGCAAAAACAACACCTGGGGGACGAGCCACACCTCAGCCTGCTTTGGAATATCGCCATACTGGAGATGTCTTTTTAGAAATCTTTTGCAACCCCAACATTTGGCCCAGTCCGTTTGCTGCCAAAGTGTTAATCACCGTGCGAGATGAACGAATTCGCCTCAGCACTGAAGCTGAACTGACTCGGGTCTTTGAAGATATTAACCACTACTTAGAGCAAGTTAGCTAGCGATCGCCAGACTATGGAATCTCAAAATTTGACAGACTTACTACAACAGGGCCTGCGGGTCACCTTAGGGGCAACGGCCTCGCTGATCGAGATCTTGCAAGACCCTCAAAAACGAGATGAAAACCTAAACAAATTAAAAACTGACTTGGGCCAGTTGGCAGACGAATGGGCCGCAAAAGGGGCTTTAACCGAGCAAGAAGCCCGGAGTTTTGTCGATACCTTGTTAGAGCAACGTCAGCGCCAGACTCCCTCTGAGCCATCTACTGCAGATACAACAACGACTGACTCACCACCCACAGCCTCACCTGATATTCAGTTAGGGTTACAAGAACTCACTGCCCAGATTGCAGCGATTCGGGCCGAGCTAGAGAAACTCCGAGATCCGAACCCTCCGGTGTAGCTTGTGGGTGGCAACGGTGGTTATCTGTCTTAGTCGTTGTCCCACACTTCAGATCTAATCAAGTCGCCAACCCGGTCTCTGAGCAGAAAGGCATTTTTTTCCAGTTCAGATTCGACGACTGCCCACTCACGCGCCGGAATATATTTGCAGAGAACGTAAATTGGCTGCTGACGGCTGATGACACCCTGCTGCACTAATTGACGTGCTTCGTCTTGAATCAGATCAATGGAGTACTGGACAGATTGAAGCATATTTCCTCTTTTGATCTCTACCAACGACTTCCAAAGTCAGCAGACAAGGCTATTTCTAGAAAGTCAGTTTTTAGAAATAGTTAGAAAAGGACTTTGTAGTCAAGTATACTGAATGTTTTTTATTTTCAGGCTTGTGCCTTTCTGATTATATTAATAAAGATTGCAAAAGTCATTGAAGTTTGATAATCTCTATTTTTTCTTTATCCTTTAACAACTGTCCAAAGATAGAGTTTTCAGGTTCAGGCGTTAGTTACAGCGATCGCCTCTTGGCAACTACTGCCTCCAGTCAAAGAATTACAATCCATCGTAATGCTGCTTAAAGGTTCACAATCATTGAACCAGCGATCGCTCAAGCATACTGTTGCCGAGAGGGGATGTAGTCTGTCTTTGCTGCACTAGCTCGCTAGCTAATTGAATGGCGGCTTTCATGCTAGTGGCATTGGCAACTCCCTGTCCAGCAATATCAAAAGCGGTGCCGTGGTCGGGCGAAGTACGCACAAACGGTAGCCCAATTGAGGTGTTAATGGCGCGATCGAACGCCAGCAACTTCACCGGAATCAATCCTTGATCGTGATAGAGAGCCAAGTAAGCATCGTGGGCTGACTCTGCTGGAAGGCTGCCATACCAAGCTTGCCCCGGTTTGACCCAAAGTGTATCAGGGGGAACTGGCCCATC
>CBIHQL010000801.1:0-1980 GCA_966211855.1 uncultured bacterium | reverse complement strand
CAGAGGTTTAAAACAACTCTATTTCTCAAGCTTAGGATATCCCAATGCCTTATGTTTCTGTTGGTCAAGAAAACTCTGCAAGCATTGATATTTACTACGAGGATGTTGGAACAGGGCAACCTATCGTCCTGATTCACGGGTTTCCTCTGAGCGGCCATTCTTGGGAGAAACAAGTAGGAGTTTTGCTCAAAGAGGGCTATCGAGTCATTACCTACGATCGCCGAGGATTCGGTAATTCCAGTCAACCCTCGATTGGCTACGATTACGACACCTTTGCAGCAGATTTGAATACCCTCCTAACTAAGCTTGATCTGCATGATACAGTGCTTGTTGGCTTCTCCATGGGCACGGGCGAAGTAACCCGTTACCTCGGCAACTATGGCTCAGAGCGCATCAGCAAAGTGGTGTTAATGGGACCCGTACCTCCCTTCTTGTTGAAAACTGATGACAATCCTGAAGGAGTCGATTACAGCGTCTTCGATGGAATTATGCAAGCCATTGTTGCAGATCGTCCAGCCTATCTGTCTGCCTTCTTCAAAGACTTCTTTAATGTGGATGTATTTCTCGGCAAACGCATTAGCAATGAAGCAATTCAAGCGAGTTGGAATGTCGCAGCAGGAGCATCTGCCAAGGGAACGCTCGATTGTGTAACGTCTTGGCTAACTGATTTCCGGAATGATTTACCCCGCATTGATGTACCAACGCTAATCATTCATGGAGATGCCGATCGCATTCTTCCCTTCAATGCCACAGCCGGAAGACTGCCTAAACTGATCAAGAACAGTCAGCTTGTGGTCATCCCTGGCGGTCCACACGCTATTAACTGGACTCATGCCGATCAGGTTAATCCCGTCCTATTGAAATTTCTCAAAGAAACACATACTACGACCCAGCTTGAAAAGGCATGATCTACGAATTACGCATTTATCGCGCCATGCCCGGACGATTACCCACGCTGATTGCGCGCTTTCAGAACCACACGTTGCAGATTTGGGAAAAGCATGGCATCCGTCAAGCAGGATTCTGGACAACGCTAATCGGCGAGAGTGAGAGTAATCTCATCTACCTGCTGGCGTGGGACAGCATGGCTGAGCGTGAGGATCGTTGGAGTGCATTCCTCGCCGATCCTAACTGGATTGCGATCAAAACAGAAACCGAGAAGGATGGACAACTCGTGCAAAACATCAGCAGTGAGTTGCTGGCCCCAACTGCCTTTTCCTCAGTGAAGTGAGTGGTGGGGCGAGTGACGAGCAAGCTTATCGAGCTAAAAAGAGAATGCGCCATTTTTGCTGCTCACTTACATTAATCAGGCGAGAATCAATCATGACACTCAATCCAGATTCAACTCAGCACACCGTTGTCGATACAGACTGTTCTAATGCCTCTGCAAATCCGTATCAAGCGGTTAGCTGTAGTTTTTACGACGAGCTAGAAGCACTCGCCACTTTACATCAGAGTTGTACGATCCGCTATCGCGCCGAAACTGGTGAAGCAACCAGTATAGAGAGCAAAATTATCGACCTCTATACCTCCAACAAAAGCGAATTCCTTAAATTGCAAGATGGAACTGAAATTCGCCTCGATCGCTTGATTTCGGTAGATGGTAAGCCCGTCTCCTTTACAGACTACTAATTATCTCGTTGTCCATCAATGACAATCAAGGAATTGCCGTACTCTTTAGCAACCGCGACGACAGCATTAGCCGCAGCGCTCCCAGCGGGTGAGCTGATCGAAAAAATTCTACAAGAATTTCTTACCGTAACCGCTTCTTTACAAAAGCAACCAATCTGAACATCACCATTACCAATCAAAAGGAGATCAAGATGAGCAGCAATCCCGTAAACAGCCCAGACATGAAACTCGAAGTGGTATTATTCAACGTTTCCGATGTCGAGCGCGCTAAGGCATTTTACGAGAATCTTGGCTGGCGGTTCGACATTGATGTGGTGGGCGGCGACTTTCGTGGCATCCAGATGACAC
>CBIHQL010000800.1:0-1981 GCA_966211855.1 uncultured bacterium | reverse complement strand
TGCTGGGCGATAGTGAAGGCAATGGTCCAGGTGGGTTTTTGCTCCTTGATGACAACTTCGATATTCTTGGTCGCTGGGAGCAAAACGCCAGCGGCATGAAGTTCAATTATGACTTTTGGTACCAACCTCGCCACAATATCATGGTGAGCAGTGAATGGGGCGCACCCAAGACCTTCTATCCTGGTTTTGACCTCAATGATGTTGCGGCTGGAAACTATGGGCAGCATCTCCACTTTTGGGACTGGGAGAAGCACGAAGTCATTCAAAGTGTGGATTTAGGCGAGGAGGGATTAGTGCCCTTGGAAGTACGGTTCCACCACAATCCAGATAGCACTCATGGCTTTGTTGGTGCTGCCTTGAGTAGCAATATCTGGCATTGGTACAAAAATGGCACCTGGCAGGTTAATAAAATTATTGATGTGCCCAGTGTAGATTTGGAGGGGTTTCCCATTCCCTTACCTTCTCTGATTACAGATTTGCTGGTGTCTTTAGACGATCGCTTCCTCTACTTCTCCAATTGGTTGCATGGAGATATCCGTCAGTATGACATTAGCGATCCGCAAAATCCTCAGCAAACAGGTCAGGTTTGGGTTGGGGGTTTGCTGGGTAAAAGCGGTGAAATCAACGGTCGCAAGCTCAATGGTGGCCCCCAAATGCTACAACTGAGCCTGGATGGTAAACGTCTATATGTGACTAACTCTTTATTTAGTACTTGGGATGACCAGTTCTATCCCGATCTAGCGAAAGCAGGGTCTTACATGCTGCAAATTGACTGCGATACCGAGTCTGGTGGATTGGCAGTTAATCCTAATTTCTATATTGATTTTGGGGCAGAACCCAAAGGTCCATCGCGAGCCCATGAGATGCGTTATCCTGGCGGAGACTGCACCTCAGATATCTGGGTATAAAACACTGAGATGAAGATTCATCAGGTTGAGTTGGTCAACCGCGATCGCCTCACGCTAGAAGTTCCAGAGAATCAGACAATTCTGGCAGCTCTGGAACAGGCGGGAATGCAGCCCCCAGTGGGTTGTCGTTATGGTGCTTGTATCACCTGTGCCGCTAAACTGCTTCAAGGAGAAGTAGACCAGAGTCAACAACGATGTTTAAAACCCGCTCAGTTAGCAGCGGGCTTTGTGCTGTTATGTATCGCTTATCCTCGCTCAAATTGCCAATTAGAGGTCGGTCGGGAATGCCAAAACTCTCTCTACATCAACCCCTTCAAGGTGAAGGCTGAGACTGCGCCACCTCCTGAATTTTGATCGGCTTTGGCAACAGCTTCAACTCGACGAAGGTATCGGCTACCTGCTGTTGATAGTTCACGACATCAGGTTTTAGCGGTTGTTGGATACCATAGGGGCGTTCCTTCAAGATCTCCGTCAAGGTTGGTGCATCAATGCCAATCTGTGGGGATAAGAGGGTTGCTGCCTGGTTGAAATTGTTCTGTGTCCACTCATTCACCTTTTGGGTTTCTTCGAGGATTGCCTGGAGGCGATCGCTTGAAACTTCCAGTCACTCACTGCTGAGGTATATAACGGTTTTCGCCCCCCTAGCCCCCCAATTCTGGGGGGAACAAGCGTGGTGACTTTCTGTGAAAACGGCTATAACTTGCAGTGAGTAACTGGAAACATGGTGTAACTCAGCGATTTACGCAGTCACCAAACTCTTATCCTCTACTTGATCTGCCACAGGCTTGACCTGAGATTCGATCGCTGTCCCCTTAAAGAAATCAGGGTTGGCTTCGGTGTAGAACTTGTAGGGATTTTCAAATACATAGGCTTTGAAGTCAGCTTCAGAAATCACCCCTTCTTCTACCAGTTCCCAACTCTCAGCCAGTGGAGCAGTCAGGTCAGGTACATCCCAGTGACCGACATCTGAGGAATAGATGGCGTTGATCTTGACTCCCAAATGATTCGCTTTATCGTTGAAGGCAGCGGCGATCGTGCGATCGTCGGATTCAGAACCAAAAAAGAAACTGTTG
>CBIHQL010000799.1:0-1993 GCA_966211855.1 uncultured bacterium | reverse complement strand
GAAGTACGCCGTACTTCTGCCTGAAACTCGTCCGGTTCGGCTCTGCCTTCCAACGTTCTGACAATCTCTAATAACCCCTCAAATCCTTGATCTAAGAGGTCTTCAAATTCTTTGAGTAGGTCATCCATAAATTTGCATCCGCGCTACGGATGGGGGCTGGAAAGTAGCTGGAGAAAGCAGGTGAGAGGCAACTGCCAGGGGATGCTTTCAGTATAAACATCCTCATTTTGACTGGATTGGAGAGTGTATCGGGTTTGTTACACTCAGGCGTGGTGACCTAAACTCAGCGACCTAAACACTTGATAGAGCAGGGTAAGGATAATGGGGATGAGGATAGGGATAGCGACGAGCAACCCTTGTTTGCCAAAGCGGATCTCTTGACCGTCGGCTTTGAGGACTGCCACCACTGCTGCAATGCCCATAATCACCCAAACAAAGCCAAAAACAATAAAGAATGTGAACGGTATATCTTGCATGTTTTGTTCCTCTGTTTTCCTTACTATTTATCCTTAGGCTAGCGTTCAGCTAAGGGTTTGCCCTCTTTCCGTTGATACTAATTAACCGTCGCGATCGCCTGAGCTGAGATTTGGAAAAGAACTGGCAGAAAATCTGTCGGATGGGGATTCAGGATTAATCTAAATCAGCGGAGAATTTCCGCATACATCACTCAGCAGCAATTGCTGGCAGCAACCGTCGAGGAGGCTCTATTGGCAGGTTCACCAGACTTTCGCGAACCCTCATTGCCGCACCCACTCCAACGAGTGTTAGGCAGTTTAAGGGCTTATCGCTGGACGGCGATCGGGGCTTTGCTCAGCACTCTACTTTTAACCGCTGCCTACGCCGTGACACCGCAACTGTTCCGCTGGGGCATTGATGCGGGGATCGCTGAGAAAAACTTGCAGGTGGTGCTCTACAGTGCGGGTTGGATGGTGGCAGCCGCGATCGCCAGAGGTTTATTTAACTTCGGTCAAAGCTTTTGGGCAGAAGCCGCTTCCCAAGGTGTGGCCTATGACTTGCGGAACAAGATTTTTAGCAAGATTCAAAACCTCAGCTTCAGTTATCACGACCAGTCTCAAACCTCGCAACTGCTAACGCGCGTCACCAGCGATATCGAGCAAATCCGCACGTTCCTCAGCACCAGCTTGATGCAGGTGATCAGTGCGGTGGTGACGTTGGTGAGTATCGCAGTGATTTTGCTGCTGATGAATTGGCAATTGGCGCTGATTACACTAACTGTGGTGCCAATGGCAGGATGGTTGATGGCCCAATTTCTCAGCAAAAATAGTACTTTGTTTGGGCTGGTGCAACAGCAACTCGGTGACTTGAATGCGGTTCTGCAAGAGAACTTGTTTGGCGTGCGGGTGGTAAAAGCGTTTGTGCGCGAGTCCACCGAAACGACCCGCTACACAACGCTGAATGATGCCCTGGTCAAGACCAACATGAAGACAATTCGGGCAATTCGAGACACGTTTCCTTTTATCTTTTTGTTGAGTAATTTAGTGACCGTCGTGGTGGTGGGCTATGGTGGTGCAGCCGTGATTGGCGGACGTTTCTCCATTGGCGAACTGGTGGCGTTCAACTCCTATCTGCTGTTGATTCTGCAACCGATTCTGTTGATTGGGTTTGCTGCCCCTGCGATCGCGCAAGCCGCTGCCTCAGCCGAACGAGTCTATGAGGTGGTCGATGCCAAAATTGAGATCCGCGATCGCCCCAACGCTATCCCTTTTACGACCTGTGGCGGCAGAATCACGTTTGAAAATGTCTCCTTTCGCTATCCAGGAGCTACCACCGAGGCACTAAAAGGCGTCTCCTTTGAAACCAAACCGAAGGAACTGATCGCCATTTTGGGCATGACGGGTTCTGGTAAAAGCACGATCATGAACCTGCTCCCTCGCTTTTATGATGTCACCTCTGGCTCCATCCGCATTGATGGTCGAGATGTGCGAGATTTCACCTTAGAGAGTCTGCGATCGCATATCGGCATTGTCTTCCA
>CBIHQL010000798.1:0-1997 GCA_966211855.1 uncultured bacterium | reverse complement strand
CAAAACGCGATTAACACCACTCGGAAAATTGCTGAGTTTGCCACAGCCCGAAATCTGAGTGATATAATTCGCAGAGTAACAATTTTTTACATTTCTCTGTGGCTTCGTAGCATCTTTCAATCCTCCTGCCTAGAGCCATCGCAAGTTGATGTTCTTGACGCTGAGACTTTAAATCATCTGAAAAGCTTAACCTGACGAACAAGAATTGAGAGATTGCATGACTTCTCCAACAGAACGGCGTGCGCTGATTACAGGAGCGACGAGCGGTATAGGCCGAGCCACCGCTTTAGCATTTGCCCAAGCCGGAATTCATCTCGCTTTGGTGAGTCGCTCAGAAGCCAAGCTAGAAGCAGTCGCCGACGAAGCCCGCCAGACTGGGGTAAAGGTGCAGGTTTATCCCCTCGACTTAGCAGTTGTTGATCAAGTTAAAGATCGAATGAGCGCGATCGCCAGTGATTTTGCGCCCATTGATATTTTGGTCAACAACGCAGGCATGGGGTACACCGGCACACTGATGGAAACCCCGCTCAGTGATTGGCAACAAGTGCTTGATTTGAATCTTACAAGTGTTCTTCAGTGCATTCAAGGCGTTTTGCCTGGGATGCGCGATCGCCGGCAGGGCACGATTGTTAACGTTGTGTCGATTGCTGGTCAGCAAGTCTTTCCAGGCTGGGGAGTTTATTGTGCCAGTAAATTTGGCTTGATGGCCCTCTCCAAAGCGCTCGCTGCTGAAGAACGTGCCAATGGGATTCGTGTTTCTGCGATTTGCCCTGGCTCAGTCAACACTCCCCTTTGGGATACAGAGACGGTTCAGGCTGATTTCGATCGCTCGGCTATGTTAACCCCCGAAATTGTGGCAGAAACGATTTTGCACACAGTTCTCTTACCCCAGCAGGCTGTGATTGAGGAATTGATCTTAATGCCGAATGCGGGAACCTTCTAAACCAGAAGATTTCGTGCTTCAGCAACCCTATTCTCCTGACACTTACCCTAACCTATGACTATTGCTTCTTCCCACGGTTCTAACGGCGCTAACGTTCCTTCTACCAAATCTCCCGAAGTGCGACCCGATCGCAATACGCTGAATGGTCACGAAGCCCAAGTGCATCCTCCTGTAGATGAAGAAATGCAGGACGAGATGATGGATGCAGTACGCACCTTGTTGGTAGGTGTTGGTGAAGATCCTGAGCGGGAAGGCTTGTTGAAAACGCCTAAGCGAGTTGCCGAAGCGTACCGTTTCTTGACGAGCGGTTATAACCAGTCGCTCACAGATCTCGTCAATGGTGCCATCTTTGATGAAGGCCACAACGAGATGGTGCTAGTACGTGACATCAACGTGTTTAGCCTTTGTGAGCACCACATGCTGCCGTTTATGGGAAGAGCGCACGTTGCCTATATCCCTAACCAAAAGGTGGTTGGTCTAAGCAAGCTGGCTCGGATTGTCGAAATGTATGGTCGGCGTTTACAGGTGCAAGAGCGCTTGACTCGCCAAATTGCTGAAGCTGTGCAAGAAATTCTTGATCCGCAAGGGGTAGCGGTAGTTCTCGAAGCCAGCCACATGTGCATGGTAATGCGGGGTGTGCAAAAGCCCGGTTCTTGGACGGTGACTAGCGCCATGTTGGGTGTATTCCAAGACGAGCAAAAGACTCGCGAAGAGTTTCTCAACTTGATTCGCCATCAACCCTCGTTCTTCTAAGCCACGATTAAGAAGTCAGGGCAGGGGTGAGACTAACTCATCCCTGTGTTTTATGTGCGTTTGTGCGAGTTGGGTGAATAGATGAGCAACTTTGGTGAGGTCTTTGTCACCCGGCGATCGCTCGACTCCGCTAGATAAGTCAATGCCGTCAGGGTGAAGCTGGCTGAGGGCATCGGTGATGTTTTCTGGTGTCAGGCCACCCGCTAGCAACCAGGGGCAGTCAGGGGCAAATTGTTGTAGTGCTTGCCAGTCGAGCGTTAAGCCAGTGCCGCCTAGCAGACAAGGATGATAAGCATCAAGA